>NZ_BAAGQL010000020.1:0-60187 GCF_054783495.1 Luteococcus sediminum
CACGAACCAAGCTCAACAAGCGGGCATCTTGAGGTGAGTCAACGACCCGACCCACGCGGGCATCTTGACATGAGTCAACAGGACCAGCTCCCCATGCCGCACCACGGGCATGTGGTTGGCTGGAGTGGTGAACCGCTACCGCACCATCCTCGCCCCGGTGGGCGCCGAGATCGAGGTGAAACGGTCCGTCTTCCGCTGCCAGCTCGCCCCGATCAGCGACGAGGCCGCCGCCCGGGAGGTCATCGAGCAGGCCCGCAATGAGCACTGGGATGCCCGGCACCACTGCTCCGCCTTCATCTGGCAGGCCGACGGCTCCATGGCGCGCAGCTCCGACGACGGCGAGCCCTCCGGCACAGCCGGCGCCCCGATGCTGGAGGTGCTGCGGGGCTCCGGCCTCACCGAGGTGGTGGCCGTCGTGACCCGCTGGTTCGGCGGAACGCTGCTGGGAGCCGGCGGCCTGGTGCGCGCCTACTCCGATGCGGTGCGGGCCGGGCTGGAGGCCGCGACCGTCCGGGAGCACGAGCTGGTGGGTGAGCACGAGGTTCGGCTGGACCATGCGCTGGCGGCGCGGGCCGAGTCGGCCCTGTGTGCGGGCGGCACCAGCGTGCTTGGGACCAGCTATGGCAGGGACGTCACGATGACCCTGGGCATCCGCGACGAGGATCTCGACCAGGTCGAGGCCTTGCTGGCGAGCCTCAGCCATGGCGGGGCCGAGTTGGTGCGCGTCGGGAGCCGCTGGGTGGACTGCTGAGCCGGCCGCACGGCGATTGATCTCCTGCCCTCGTCCAGAAACCACATCCACAGCAGCCCTTGGTGCAGATGCTGCACCATCACAGGCCCTCGATGTGGTTTGTGGACGGGAGTCGGTGAAGGGCGCCGGCGACCGGGCCGGGTCAGCCGCGGGAGACCTTGCGGCGGATGGCCTCGGCCACGGTCGGGGTGACGAACTCGCTGACGTCGCCGCCGAAGCGGGCGATCTCGCGCATCATGGTGGACGAGATCGTGGCATAGGGGCCGCCGGCGGGCAGGAAGACGGTCTCCAGGCCCGAGACGTGGGTGTTGATGTGGGCCATCTGCAGCTCGTAGTCGAAGTCGGAGGCAAAGCGCAGGCCCTTGACGATCACGTCGCAGCCCTGGGCCTTGGCATAGTCGACCAGCAGGCCGTCGATCAGCCCCACCTCGACACCGTCCAGGTGGGCGACGGCGTCACGCACCAGCTCGATGCGCTCGGCCTCGTCGAACATGGGCGGTGCCTTCGTGGAGTTGCGACCCACCGCCACCAGCACCTGGCCGAAGACGCGGTGGGCCCGCTCGACGACGTCGAGGTGGCCCTTGGTGATCGGGTCGAAGGATCCTGGCACGATCGCTCGGGTGCTGGCCTCAGTCATCGGTCTTCTCCTCCTGCTGCGCGGATGGGGGATCGTCGGACCACTGGACGTGGTGCAGCACCGTCTCGCCGTAGTCGCGTTGCCAGTGCTCGGTGCCCTCGGGCAGGGCGGGGACGCCGCTGCGCCGGGAGCGTTCCAGCACCACCAGCCCGTTGTGCACCAGCCGCGGCATGGCCAGGGCGAGGGTCTGGGCCACCTGGTCATTGGTGAAGGGATAGGGCGGGTCGAGCCAGATGACGTCGAACAGGTCGGTGCCGCGCTGCAGGAAGGCGTCGACGCTGGCGCACTCCACCTCGACGCCGAGCTTCGCCTTGCTGGCATTGGCCTTGATGATGCGGCTGGTCGGCTGGTCCTTCTCGACGCAGACCACGCACCGCGCTCCCCTGCTGGCGGCCTCCAGCCCGACGGCGCCGGAGCCGGCGAACAGGTCGCAGAAGGCGATGCCCTCCAGGTGGGCCTCGGCCCCCTCGGCGGCACTGCCATTCCAGGTGGCGAGGCTGCTGAACAGTGCCTCGCGCACCCGGTCGGTGGTGGGGCGGGTGCGCTCCCCCGGCGGTGTCTGCAGCCTGGCGCCGCGGGCGCTGCCGGCGATGATCCTGCTCATGGGGTCCAAGACTAGCCGGGCGTCCGTCTGGCTTCGGGAATCACTCCATCTGACGGGCGGCACTGTCCACCAGCGGGTCCAGGGCCGGAGATCTGACGACGTCCAGGTCCGCTTCGAGACTCCTGCCGGAGAGGCTCGCGGCCTGCGGTTCGGGAGTGTGGCTCAGCCTCGTGACGATCCCGATGTCACCCCATGCAGTGGTGCGCCGCGGAGAGGCGTGGACGAACGTGGCAGCCCGTCCTCCGCCCAGCCCGGGCCATCGCCCTTCCTGCTCGACGGCGGTTCCCACGCCATCCCTGCTGGCGATCCTCCGGCAAGACACGGTCCCCCAGGACATGTCGGAGCACTGCGTGGGACCGACCAGCTGCGCCTGGACCTGAAGCATTGCTTCCGTTCGGATGTCCGGAAGCCAGAAGTCGGCCGCATTGTCCCCATTGAATTGGAAGTGGTTCACCTCCTCCGGAGCCAATGCCTTCCGCACCGCATCGGTGAAGACTTCCTCGTCCAAAGGTGTCCGGGCAGGCCCGCCGTGTTCTTCGTCCCACAGTTCCTGCTGGTGACGCACACTGGCCATCGCCTCCAGGACCGGCTCCACACCCTTGTCGAGATCGGGCCGATCGAGCACCACCAATGCCTGGGATGATGTCAGGGGCAGCTGGTCCGCCGTGACAGGGCTCGCAGCCCCGGCCTTGCGATTCCACAAGGTCATCGTCATGACGTAGTCGTACTTGAGTTCCACGGCAGCAACCAGACGCTCACCGCCCCGCCCGTCGTCAGCCACGTGCTGGGCCAGGATCTCCCCCTGCTGTCCCCAGCGGTGCTCGACGCCCTTCGGCTCGTCCACCGGAGATCCCGGGGCATGGGTGACTGACAGCTCACCACTGGCAGTGCCGTGGTCACCGGTGACAGTGAATCGCTGGACCACCTCTGCCGAGCTCGAGAACCCGCCAGGGTGGGCTTCAACCCGCATCTGCTCAGGCATGACCGACGCCAGCGCCGACAATGTCTGGCTACCTGCCTTCTCGAGCTGGGGTGGAACCGCAGCATGGTCGGCCAGTGTGGTGGGTGGGTCGAGGATGCCGGACTGCTGCACCACCAGTGCGGTGCCCAGCAGTGCCGTCGAGATCGCGAGGGCGGCAGCCCCCGCGCGGCGCGAGCGCCGCCGGCCGCGCTCGATGCCGCCCTGCACCAGTCCTTCCACGGTGTCGGGATCGGCCTCCTCGGCCTCCGGCCGGGACGCAAGGCGTCGCAGCTCCGTCTCCAGGTCCTTCATCGCAGTGCCTCCTCGGTGGCGGTGGCGTAGGGGCGCATCCGTTCCAGCGCCCGGTGACGGGTGGTGCGAACCCATGCCTCGCTGCGGCCCGTCAGCTGTGCGACCTCCTTGACCGGGCGGTCGTCGAGGTAGCGGGCGACCACGGCGATCCGTTCGGTCTCGCCGAGGCGTTGCAGTGCCGCCTCGAGCAGCAGGCGCCGGTCCACCTCGTCGGTGGGGTCGGGCGACGGCGGGGGTACTGGATCGGCCAGCGCCAGCTCACTGCTTGAGCGGCGTCGTGCCTGCTCCAGGAAGACGTTGAACAGCACCGTGTGGGCATAGCCCGTCGGGTTGCGGCCCTCGTCGATGCGCCGTCGGCCGCGGTAGAGGCGGGCCAGGGTTTCCTGCACCAGGTCCTCGGCCCGGTGCTCGTCGCGACACAGCAGCCGGGCGCGTCGCAGCAGGCCGGGGGTGATGTCCCGGGCGTAGTCCTCGAAGTCCTGTCTGCTGCGCATCGTGTGCCTTTCGTGGGTTCACCCTGTCCTATGCAGCTCGACCCGTCGGCGTGACAGTCGACGCAGAGAAGTCCGGGCAGCACGGCAGAAGTGGCCCCTGCGTCGCGGGAACCCCGCGCGGTAGGCCACAATTGACCCCATGGCAGAGAACAACCCGATCACCATCATCGAAGAAGACACCTGCTGGGGCTACCTGGCCAGCCAGGAGGTGGGTCGTCTGGCAACCGCCAAGGACGGACAGCCCGAGATCTTCCCCATCAACTACTGCGTCGACGGTCAGTCGATCGTCTTCCGCACCGCATCGGGTTCGAAGCTGCAGGAGCTCTCGGAGAATGCCCACGTGGCCTTCGAGGTCGACGGCTGGAACGACGAGGGCGGCTGGAGCATCGTGCTGAAGGGTGATGCCAGCGAGATCACCTCCGCCCACGAGCTGGCGCTGGCCGACAAGATGCCGCTCAAGCCCTGGGTTCCCACCGTCAAGAGCCACTACGTGCGGGTGGTGCCCAGCGAGATCAGCGGCCGCGGCTTCACCTTCGGCCCCGAGCCCAAGGCCTGACAGGACCGCAAGACCTGGCCAGACTCCGCGACGGGCGTCCACCTCCGGGTGGGCGCCCGTTCGCCATGCGCTACGAACGGCCAGCGATCCAGCTTCCGACCTGCTCGATGTAGCTGGTGAACTGCTCCCGAGCCATCGGAAGCGCCGCCACGAACCGCTCCCGGTCGAGGGTGCCGTATTCATGGACGAGGATGTTGCGCAGGCCGACGCTGGGGCTGATCGCCTCGGCCAGTTCGGGCGTGATCACACCGATGGCCGCTGCCTGCGTGAAGCTGGACCTTGCATCAGACGGCAGCATGCCAGCCATCGTCGCCACCACATGGGCATTGATGTCGCTGGCAAGGTCGACCAGCTGGGCCACGGCCCGTTCGGCGGCGGCCGTGCGGACGAGGTCGACCTCCACGTCGCAGACAGCGAGTTCCCCGACTTGGTCGAGCACGTCGAGCATGCGCCGCATGAGCATCAGCCGCTCGATGACGGTTGCGGTCGACAGGTCCCTGGGCGTCATCCGATCAATGTCCTCAGCTGGAGCTCGCGCAACCGGTGGGTGTCGCGGTACTGGCCGAAGGCCGTCATCTGGCTCACCGCGTACTTCTGCGGCGTGCGTTCGACGAGCACCTCCCCCGGTCCCAGGGCTGCCCACCGCGCCACGACGCCCGCACGGTCAAGACACATGATGTCGAGCCCTTCCCCGTAGCGCTCCATGAGGGCCATCACGACGTCGAGATGGTCGCCCGGATCATCCCGCAGGAAGCTGTAGGCCAGGTCAACATCACCCGCCGTGTCGGGGCGCTCAAGCACGCTCCCGAAGACCACCAGGAGATCGATGTGGAGACGGGCGCACAGGGCCCCCAGGACACCGCTGTCCGCGTCAGCGCGCAGGCGCGCGATCTGCTCGGCTGGACCTCCCATGAAGTTCATCCTAGGCGACCGCGGGTGGCCTCAGCTCTTCTCGAGCCAGTCCCCTGCCGAGAGCATCTCGGTCTGGGTCACCATGTCGGACAGGTAGGGGTTCACGCGGTCGGGATCGGAGGCCACCAGCGCCTCGGCCACCTGTCGGCAGTGCTCGATCAGGTCGGCGTGCTCGATCACGCGCAGCAGTCGCAGGTTGCTGCGGCCACCCGACTGGTTGGCCCCCAGCACATTGCCCTCACGGCGCTGCACCAGATCGAGCTCGGCCAGCCGGAAACCGTCCCGGGTGGACTCGACCGCCAGCAGCCGCTCGGTGGCCTTCGAGTCGACCGGGGCCTGGGTGACGAGCAGGCACAGCCCCGCGTGCTGGCCACGTCCGATGCGGCCCCGCAGCTGGTGCAGCTGGCTGATGCCGAAGCGGTCGGCGTCGAGCACCACCATCATGGTGGCATTGGGAACGTCGACCCCTACCTCGATGACGGTGGTGGCCACCAGCACGTCCACCTCGCCGCTGGCGAAGCGGGCCATCACGTCGTCCTTGGCATCGCTGGGCATGCGCCCGTGCAGGGCCTCGACCCGCAGCCCCTGCAGTGGTCCGCCGCGCAGCATCTCGACGGTCTCGACGACGGTGGCGCTGGGCGGCGGCTTCTCCTCCTCGCTGACCACCTCGTCGGTGTCCTTGGCGTCGATGCGCGGGCACACGACGAAGGCCTGGCGGCCTTGCTCGACCTCCTCGCGGATCCGTTGCCAGGCACGATCCACCCAGGTGGGGTGCAGCGTGGCATTGACCAGGTTGGTCTGCACCTCCTGCCGGCCGCGCGGCAGCTCGTCGAGGGTGGAGACCTCCAGGTCGCCGAAGACGGTCATGGCAACCGACCGCGGGATCGGGGTGGCCGTCATCACCAGCACGTGCGGGCGCAGCTCGGCCTTCTCGTTGAGCAGCGAGCGCTGCTCAACGCCGAAACGGTGCTGTTCGTCGACCACCACCAGACCGAGGTCGGCGAAGCTCACCCGGTCGGCCAGCAGGGCGTGGGTGCCCACCACCAGCCCGGCCTGGCCACTGGCGATCCGCAGCATCGCATTGCGTCGGCTCACGGCACTCATCGAACCGGTGAGCAGCACCACCTCGGTGGCCCCCTCGGGCGCCCCGAGCGTCTGGCCGGCCGCGAGATCGCCCAGCTGGGTGCGGATCGACTCGAAGTGCTGGCTGGCGAGCACCTCGGTGGGTGCCAACAGGACGGCCTGCTTGCCGGAGTCGACCGCCCGCAACATGGCCCGCAGGGCCACCATCGTCTTGCCCGAGCCCACCTCGCCCTGCAGCAGGCGCTGCATCGGCGACTCCGCAGCCAGGGCGGTGAAGATCTCCTCGCCCACACGCTGCTGGCCGTCGGTGAGGGTGAAGGGCAGCCGCTGGTCGAAGGCGGCCAGCAGTCCGTCCTCGCGGCCCGGCAGCGGTGCCGCGCGGAAGTGGGCATTGTCGTGGCGGCGGTAGGCCATGGTCAGCTGCATCTGCAGCGCCTCGTCGAAGAGCAGCCGGTCAGCCGCCGCCTGGGCGTGGTCCCTGCTGGTCGGCCGGTGCGCCTCGCGGAAGGCCTCGTCGAGACCCATCAGGCCCTCGTGCTCGATAACGGCCTGGGGCAGCGGATCGGCCAGCGGGCCAACCTGCTCGTGCACCAGCTCCACGGTCTCGCCGATCTCCCAGGTGGGCATCTTCGCGCTGGCCGGATAGATGCCCACCAAGCCGCCGCGCACCACCTGGCGCACCATGGTCGCCTTGTCCTTGCTGCCGATCACGGCACCGCTGGTGTCGAAGAGCACGTAGTTGGGGTGGGTCAGCTGGGGCTGGTCCATGAAGGAGCCGACCTTGCCGACGAAGATGCCGCGGGTACCGGGGGTGAGCTGACCGGCCCAGTACTTGACCAGGTGCCCCTTGCCGAAGAAGGTGCACGTCAGGAAGCCGGCGCCGTCGGTCAACCGCACCTCCAGGCGACGCCGGGGCTCCTGTCCGCGCACGGCCGCGCTGGCCACGCTGGCCAGCACCGCCACCTCCTCACCCACGGGAAGGTCGGCCAGCGGTGAGTCCTCGGTGCCGGACAGGTAGCGACGGGGCAGGTGGCGCAGCAGGTCCCCGACCGTCTCTAGGCGCAGCCTGCTGGACAGGATCTTCGCCGTGGGGGCGCCGACCAGCTGGGAGAGGGGCCGGTTCAGCTGGGCGAAGGTCTCGGTGCGCCACTGCGGCTGCCATGTGCTCGTCACGTCGGCGAGCCTACTCGGGGGCACCGACAGTTCCCCAGGCGCACGAAAAGGCCATCGGGCGAGTCGTGACTCGTCCGATGGCCTGCACGGCGCCCTGCACGCAGGGCGGGGTGGGTCAGCGGGAGACCTTGCCAGCCTTCAGGCAGGAGGTGCACACGTTGACGCGCTTCGGGGTGCCGTTGACCAGGGCGCGGACGCGCTGGATGTTCGGGTTCCAACGACGGTTGGTCTTCTTCTTAGACCACGGCACGTTGTGGCCGAAGCCGGGGCCCTTGGCGCAGACATCACAAACGGCAGCCACTGGAGTACTCCTCGATAGACGGACATGTTCGCACCGGACCTGCTCAGACCTGTGCGGGAAGATGGTGAGCCCCGAAAAGGGCAACCCGAGAATGATAGCGCCCGTCGGGCCTGAGAACCAAAAGCCCTCGACAGGCCGGTGATCAGTGCCACCACTCAGACGCAGACGACCACCGGATGGATCATCGGACGACGCCGGTGGGCCCGCGCGACCCAGCGACCGATGGCCCGGCGCACCACCTGCTGCAGGCGGTGCGGGTCCTCGACCCCCTCGGCCAGGGCCGTGGACAGCGCCTCGGCGATCTCGGTGCGGATCTGGGAGAAGTCCTCGCTCGGGTCACCGAAGCCACGGGCATGCACGTCGGGCCCACCGACCACCGCACGACGCTCCAGGTCGACGGCGGCCACCACCGAGAGGAAGCCCTCCTCGGACAGGATGCGACGGTCCTCCAGCTCCTTGTCCCCCACACCGCCGACATTGCGGCCGTCGACGAAGATGTAGGAGGCGTCCACCTTGCCGGCCACCCGCACCCGGCCGTCGAGCAGCTCCACCACGGCGCCGTCCTCGACCACCACCACGTTCTCCTCGGCCATGCCGGTGGCCCGGGCCAGCTTGGCATTGGCGATGAGGTGACGGGCCTCGCCGTGGATCGGCATGGCATTGCGCGGCTTGACGACGTTGTAGCAGTAGAGCAGCTCCCCGGCGCTGGCATGGCCGGAGACGTGCACCAGCGCATTGCCCTTGTGGACGACGGTGGCGCCCAGCCGCGACAGGCCGTTGATCACGCGCCCGACCGCGTTCTCGTTGCCGGGGATCAGGCTGGAGGCCAACAACACGGTGTCACCGGGGCCCACCTGGATGGTCGGGTGCTCCTGCCGTGCGATCCGGCCCAGGGCGCTGAGCGGCTCCCCCTGCGAACCGGTGGAGATGATGACCACCTCGTCGTCGCGGTACTTGTCCAGGTCGCGAAGTTCCACCAGGGTCTCACCAGGCACGTGCAGGTAGCCCAGGTCGCGGGCCACCGCCATGTTGCGCACCATCGAGCGGCCCACGTAGACCACCTTGCGTCCATGGCGCACCGCCATGTCGAGCACCTGCTGCACGCGGTGGACGTGGGAGGCGAAACAGGCCACCACGAGCTTGCCGGTGGACTGCTGGAAGACCCGCTCGATGCCGGGGGTGATGTCGCGCTCGGGCGTGGTGAAGCCGGGGACCTCGGCATTGGTGGAGTCGGCCATGAACAGGTCGACGCCCTCGGTGCCGATCCTGGCAAAGCCCCGCAGGTCGGTGAGGCGCCCATCCAGCGGCAGCTGGTCCATCTTGAAGTCACCCGTGTGCAGCACCGTTCCTGCCGCGGTGCGGATGCAGACCGCCAGCGCGTCGGGGATGGAGTGGTTGACGGCCAGGAACTCCAGGTCGAAGCCGTCGACGCGGGACCGGTCACCTTCGGCCACCACCTCGAGGGCGGTCTTGCGGATGCGGTGCTCGCGCAGCTTGGCCTCCACCAGAGCGAGGGTGAGCCTGGAACCCCACACGGGAATGTCGCTGCGTTCGCGCAGCAGATAGGGCACGGCCCCGACGTGGTCCTCGTGACCATGGGTGAGCACCAGCCCGACGATGTCGTCATGGCGGCCCTCGAGGTAGCCCAGGCCGGGCAGGATCAGGTCCACACCGGGATGGTCCTGTTCGGGGAAGAGCACGCCGCAGTCGACCAGCAGGATCTTGCCGTCCAGTTCGAAGCAGGTCATGTTGCGGCCCACGTCACCCAGCCCACCCAGGGGGATGATCCTCAGAGGTTGACGGTTCTCGGGGGTGCTCTGCAGCTCGCTCACCGGGCCAGCCTAGTGTCCGGCGCCGCGGCCCCGGAGACCGGCCACTGTCAGCCCGGGTTCCCTGCCCCAGCAGAACATGGCGAGCCCGAGTCATCCACTCGGGGGGTTGGACGCCTCGGGCTCGTGGAACGAGTCTGGCACAGGGCGCCGCTGTTGAAAACAGTTTAATCCGGGGTGATTCCCGCCCACTGGCACGGGTGACACCGGGGCCTACCCCGGACATCGCCGGCGAGAGCCCGTCGGCCCGGACACCTATTCGGCCCGGACACCTAGGATGGCGGCATGTCCGATGCGCCGAAGCCACCCGTCCCCCCTGCCCCGGGAGCGCCGTCCACTCCGGTGGCGCCCAGCGTGCGCCTGGCCATGCCGGCCGAGGCCCTGCAGATCGTCGAGATCCAACGCCGCGCCTGGGTGGGCGACCAGCTCAACCGCCGGATGCTCGACGAGGTCGACGCCGAGCAGATGGCCGAGGTCTGGCACCAGGCGATCACCCGTCCGCCGCTGGCGCACTTCCGAGTACTGGTGGCGATCCAGCCCTTCGGCGCAGCCGAACCCGGTGACGAGCCGGGCAGCACCCGCCAGCGCACCCGGGTCTGCGGCTTCGCGGCCATCGGCCCCAGCGACGACCCCGACGCGGATGTCACCGACTCGCTGGTGGCCGAGTTCACCGTCGACCCGTTGCTGACCGGTCAGGGCCACGAGGATCGGCTGATGCACGCCGTGGTCGAGACCATGCAGGCCGACGGCTACGAACGGGCCACCTGGTGGGTGCGCTCCGATGACGATGCCCTGCGCGCCTGGCTGGTGGAGGGTGGCTGGGCGGCCGACGGGGCACACCGCGAGGTGGGCACCGAGGACGGCATCGTGCGCGTCAAGCAGGTACGCCTGCACACCGACATCCGCAAGGACTGACCAGGAGACCACGCGAAGGTGCCCGCCCCCTGCCACAGGGTGCGGGCACCTTCGCGTCGACGGGGAGCCCCCGCTCATTCCGGGCCGAGGAGCCCCTCGCTCATTCCAGGCCGAGGAGCCCCTCGCTCATTCCAGGCCGAGGAGCCCCTCGCTCATTCCAGGCCGAGGAGCCCCTCGCTCATTCCAGGCCGAGGAGCCCCTCGCTCATTCCAGGCCGAGGAGCCCCTCGATCCCCTGGCTGAGGCCGGGGCGATCCCCGACGGCCCTCACCGCGGTGATGACGCCGGGCATGTAGCTGGCGCGGTTCATCGAGTCGTGGCGGATCGTCAGCGTCTCGCCGTCCTGGCCGAAGAGCACCTCCTGGTGGGCAATCAGGCCCTGGATGCGCAGGGCGTGGATGTGGATGCCGTCGACCTGGGCGCCGCGGGCACCGTCGGGGTCGATCTGGGTGGCATCCGGCACCGCCTCCAGGCCCGCCTCGCGCCGCGCCTCGGCGATCATCTGGGCCGTGGTCCCGGCCGTACCGGAGGGCGCATCGGCCTTGTTCGGGTGGTGCAGCTCGATGATCTCCACGCTCGGGTAGTAGGCGGCCGCCTGCTTGGCGAAGTGCATCATCAACACCGCACCGATGGAGAAGTTGGAGGCGATCAGCACGCCCACCTGCGGCTTCTCGGCCAGCCAGCCGCGCAACGTCTCCAGGCGCTCGGGGGTGAAGCCCGTGGTGCCCACCACCGCGTGCTTGTTGTGGTCGATGCACCAGCGCAGGTTGTCCATCACGGCATCGGGATGGGTGAAGTCCACCACAACGTCGGCCCGCTCGGCCTCATCGTGGGGATCACCGGCGTCGACCGCGGCCACCAGCTCGAGGCCCTCGGCGCGCTGCACCGCACGGCAGACCTCGCCCCCCATTCGTCCATTCGCACCGAAGACCGCCACTCGAGTCACGCCTGCTCCTGTTCCATCCGGGCACTGCCCGGACTCGTCACCCCGGGATCCCCCCGGGCTGTTGGTTTCTCAGCCCTATTGTGGCAACAGATCCCCGACTGCGGAGCCATCTCGGCGCGCGCCGTGCCACCCACCGGCAGGCGCCACGCACAGTTCACCTCCGGTTGATCGAGGCATCTAGGCTTGTCATCGTGCAGAATCCGTCGATCACCCTGATCCCCCGCGAAGGCCTGGCACACCGCGGATGCCAGGCCGTCTGGCTTGACCGCGCAACCATCGCCGTGCCGCGCCACCTGGATGCTGGCCTGCGACACCCACGCCGCCGCCAGCGCTGGGTGCTGCTGTGGTCGCCACTGGCCTCGGTGGACTGGTCGGGGCAGACGGTCACCGGGCTGGAGGCTGACGACGTCCGCCTGGTCGAGCTGGAGGCACAGCCGGCCGGCCTGCCGGACCAGCTGCGTGCCCGGCACCGCGCGCAGGCCGTCCACCTGGCACTGCGGCTGCCGCGCGCCGCGGAGCCCCTGGTGCCCGAGATGCTCACCGGCCAGCTCCTGCTCGGCAGGGTGCTAGACGGTCGGCTGGACGTGCTCACCGGCCTCCAGCTGGGGCCGGTGCTCGACGACGTGCACGCCCCCAGTGCCCGGCAACGGGAACTGGGCCCGCACGTGCACGGCGAGCGGATCCACCTGGGCCTGTGGGCCCCCACCGCCCAGCAGGTGCACCTGCTGCTGTGGCCGGCCGACGCGGGCAGTGCCCCGCCGCTGGCAGCGGCCCGCCGGCGCGCGATGACCCGCACCACCGACGGCACCTGGACGGCGAGTCTGGGACGTGACTGCCTGGGCGCTCGCTACCTCTACGAGGTGCGCGTCCACAGCCCGGCCACGGGACGCATACAGACCAACCTGGTGACCGACCCCTGGTCGACGGGACTGACCGTGGACTCCCAGCGCTCGGTGCTGGTGGACCTGTCCGATCCGGCGGCGCTGCCCGGCGGGTGGGAGCGTTCCTTCGGCCCGCGGCTGCGCTCCGAGGTGGACGTGGCGGTCTACGAGCTGCACGTGCGCGACTTCTCGACGGCCGACGGGCTGGTGCCCGCGGCCCTTCGCGGGAGCTACCTGGCCTTCGCCCACGACGGCCACGGCACCCGCCACCTGGAGGCCCTCGCCCGGGCCGGCATCAACACGGTGCACCTGCTGCCCTGCTTCGACGTGGCCAGCATCCCCGAGGCCACCCCGATGCCCCAGCCCAATGATGCGGAGCTGGCCCGTCTTCGTCCCGACGACCACCGCCAGCAGCAGATGCTCGCCGCGCTGGGGGACGCCGATGCCTTCAACTGGGGCTATGACCCGTGGCACTGGGGCGTACCGGAGGGCTCCTATGCCTCCACCGTCGAGTCGGCAGACGGGGCCCGGCGCGTCGGCGAGTTCCGCGCCATGGTGCACGCGCTGCACCAGATGGGATTGCGGGTGGTGATGGACCAGGTCTTCACCCACACCGCCGCCAGCGGCCAGGACCAGCGCAGCGTGCTCGACCGGATCACCCCCGGCTACCACCACCGGCTGGACGCGATGGGCCTTCCCGAGGGCTCGACGACCGCGAACAATGTGGCCACCGAGCGGTTGATGACCGAGAAGCTGATGGTGGAGATGGTGGTGCGCTGGGCCCGCGACTACCACGTCGACGGCTTCCGCTTCGACCTGATGGGCCATTCGAGTGCCCGCAACATGGCGCGGGTGCGCCACGCCCTGGACCAGTTGACGGTCGAACGCGACGGCATCAACGGCCGCGAAGTGCACCTCTACGGCGAGGGCTGGAACTTCGGGGAGGTGGCCGACAATGCCCTGTTCACCCAGGCGACGCAGGGCCAGCTGGACGGCACCCGGATCGCCACCTTCAACGACCGGATCCGCGATGCGGTGCGCGGCGGGCGTCCCTTCGACGAGGACCCGCGCCGGCAGGGCTTCGCGACGGGCCTGGCCGGCGACCCCAACGGAAGCCGGTGGGACGTCACCGCCGCCGACGAACTGGGCCGCTCCACCGACCTGCTGATGCTCGGCATGGCGGGGAACCTGCGCGACTACTCGCTGCGCTGCCACGACGGTTGGCGACGCCGCGGCGACCAGATCGACTACGGCGGCCGCCCGGCCGGCTATGCCGCCGAGCCCTTCGACGTCGTGAACTATGTCGATGCCCACGACAACGAGACGCTGTGGGATGCCCTCACGCTGAAGCTGCCGGCCAAGCTCCCCATGGACCAGCGGATCCGGATGAACACCCTGGCCCTGGCCACGGTGGTGTTGGGCCAGTCGCCCTTCCTGTGGCATGCCGGCGCCGACCTGCTGCGCAGCAAGTCCTTCGACCGCAACTCCTACAACTCCGGGGACTGGTTCAACCGGCTCGACTGGACTGGCGCGCACAACGGCTTCGGTCGCGGCCTGCCGCCGGCCCCCGACAACATGACCCGCTGGCCCTGGCTGCGTCCGCTGCTGGCCGATCCCACGCTGAAGCCCACGCCGGAGCAGGTGCGCGAGGCGAACCATCGCGCCCACGACCTGTTGCACGTGCGCTCCTCGACACCGCTGCTGCGGCTGGGACGCGCCGAGCTGGTGCACCAGATGGTGCACTTCCCGGTGGCCGGCACCGAGCTGGCGACCCCCGGCGCGGTGGTGATGCACGCCGACAACCGCGAACGCCTGGTCCCTGGTGTGCTCGACGGCGCCGTGGTGGTGCTCAATGCCTGCCCCGGCACGGTGCGTCAGCCAGTGCCCTCCTTGGCCGGGCTCGACCTGCGCCTGTGCCCGGCCCAGGCCGACGGCCGCGACCCGGTGACGGCCTCGGCGCGTTTCATCGACGGGGTGCTGGAGGTGCCGGGACGCACCGCGGCGGTCTTCTGGCAGCGGGCCTGAGCAGTGTCCGAGGCAACCGTGCCCGAGACAATCGCGGCCGAGACGGTGGTGCACCTTGGCTTCGGCACCGGCGACGCCCACGCACTGCTGCTCGCCCTGGCGGCGCGGGTGACCGGCCGCGACGGCTGGCGCCTGGCCCATGCCTGCGGCCGGTGTGGCAGCAGCGCCCATGGCCGCCCAGTTCTTGTGGGGCCTCCGGGGCTCCTCGGCCAGTCCAGGGCGCCGCATGTGAACCTGTCGCGGGCCGACGGGCACTGCCTGGTGGCGGTCTGCGTCGAGGCGCCGGTGGGCGTCGACCTGGAGCGGCCCGGCGCAGCCGACGGTCTGGAATCGCTGTGGGAACTGGACGACGGAGCTGACCGCACCCGCGTTTGGGTTCGCACCGAAGCGCGGCTGAAGGCCTTGGGGACGGGATTCGCCGTCCCTGCAGGGAATCGCCGAGCGTGTGGGGAAGCGGTCCAGGTCCTCGACCTCGACCTCGACTGCACGGCTGACCTCGTCCCGTGGCGCGCCGCCCTCGCGATGGCCGGCCCCCGCCGGCCGGTGCTCGCAGACGGGTTCAGTGGGCCAGGACCCAGCCTCAGCGCAGAACCGGCAGCGGCGGCAGCGCCGTCTGACCCAGCCACGCGTCGAAGAGCTTCTCCAGCTTCGCCGCGTGCTCAGGCGCCCGAGCGGTGCAGTGGACGATGAAGTCATCGGTCGTCACCACCCCGCCGGCGTGCTCGGCGGTCCACGACTTCAGGATCTCGAAGAAGAGTTCATCGCCCACCTGGCAGCGCACGGCGTGCAGGGTCAGCGCGCCGCGCTTGTAGACCCAGTCGTCGAACATGTCGCGCATGCCTGGGTTGCGCAGCAGCGTGGACTGCTGCTGCCCCTTGAGTCCGGCATGGTGCAGCGCGGCCTGCTGCTGGGTGCCGACGGTGATGCCGCTGGCGGCGCGCTGCTCGGCCCACAGCCACTCGCTGTAGCAGGCGAAGCCCTCATGCAGCCAGATGTCGGCCAGCTGCGCCGCGGTGACCGAGTTGCCGAACCACTGGTGGGCCAGCTCGTGCACGACCAGGCGCTCGTTCTCCCAGGTAGGGGTGGCGAAGTTGCGCCCGAAGGTGCTCAGCCCCTGCGCCTCCAGCGGGATCTCCAGCACGTCATCGACCACGACGGCGCGGTACTGGTCGAAGGGATAGGGGCCGAAGAGCTCGGCCAGGTGGTCGACCATGCGACCTTGGTGCTCGAAGGCGGTTCCCGCGCCGACGGCGATCCGGCCTGGATGCACCACCTCGACCGGAACACCGGCCGGTTGCTCGTCGACGGTGTAGCGGCCGATCTGCACGGTGGCCAAGTAGGGCGACATCGGCTGGTCCATCTCGTAGACCCAGCGCGTGGTGCCGCCACTGGCCTGGTGCTCGGCCAGCGTGCCATTGCACACCACGCGGTAACCGCTGGCGGCGCGCACCTCGATCCGGTAGGTGCCCTTGCGGGCGGCGTCGTCATTGCACGGGAACCAGCCGGGAGCGCCCTGGGGCTGCGAGGCGACGATCACGCCATCGGTGAGCTCCTCCCAGCCGGCGGCGCCATGAACTCCCGGGACGGTGGTCGGCTTTCCGGCGCAGGCGATCACCAGCTCCATCCGGTCACCTGGCTTGCGGGCCCCGGTCTCGACGACGAGCTTGTTGCGGGTCTGGCGGTGGCGGGTCCTGGCCCCGTCGACGGTCACCCGCGAAGCCTTAAGCCCCACCAGGTCGAGCTCCAGCCTGGTCAGGGGCTGGTCCACCACGACGGTGAGCCGGGCCAGCTCGTCGAGGCGGTTGGTGGTCACCTTGTAGTCCAGGCGCAGGTCAGTGTGCAGCACCCGGTACCCGTCGTCGCCATGGCCGGGAAGGTAGGGATCGGGGGCGGGCACGGTGATGCTCCTTCGGGGTTGGTGCTGCAGTGGGATGTGCGGGGCCGGTCCAGCCTAGGGCCTAGGTGCCTCGGGCTCGTCCTCCACCCACGGGCCGATCGGGTTGCCACCCCACCGGGTGCGCTCGGGCAGCGACTCGCCGCGCATCACCAGCGAGCCCGGCCCGACCGTGGCGTGCGCGCCGATGTGGGCCGCGGGCAGCACCACCGAGTTGGGGCCGAGCGTCGCGCCGGCGTCCAGGGTGACCCGGTCGGTGGCCAGGATGCGGTCGTGGAAGAGATGGGTCTGCACCACGCAGCCACGGTTGACGGTGGCGCCATCGCCCAGTGCCACCAGGTCGTGCTCCGGTAGCCAGTAGGTCTCGCACCACACACCGCGTCCGATCCGGGCCCCCATCAGGCGGAAGTAGCCGTTGAGCATCGAGGTTCCGGGCACGTGGCGCAGGAACCACGGCATGGCGACGGACTCGACGAAGGCATCGGCCAGCTCGCCGCGCCAGACCGCGGCCGACCACAGCGGGTGCTCGTCGACCTTCCACCGGCCCACCAGCAGCCACTTGGCCGCGGCCGCCAGCAGCACCGCGACCCAGCCGCACAACACCAGCACCAGGCCCGATCCGGCGGCAGCCACCCACCAGCCGAAGCGCTCCACCAGCAGCGCCAGCAGCCCGACGCACAGCAGCCCGATGGCCAGGTGGGCGAGCAGCGCCAGCACCCGGCAACTCTCGACCAGGCCGCGCCGCCACCGCAACCGGCGGCTGGGGGCGCTGGTGCGGGAGCTGTCCGAGACTTGCGCGGTGCGGCGCAACTTCTCGGGCGGCGAGCCCACCCAGGAGGCGCCCGCCTTGGCCTTCTTGCGTCGCGGCGCGGCCGAGAGCACCGCCACCAGTGAGCCCTTGGGCACCTTGCGGCCCGGCGCCGTCATGCCGGAGTTGCCGACGAAGGCGCCCTTGCCGATCTTGACCCGCTCGATGCGCAGCCAGCCTCCGCCCAGCTCGTAGCCCCCGATCAGGGTGTCATCGGCCAGGAAGGAGCCGGCACCCACCGTGGTGAGTGCGGGGATCATCAGCACCGTGGAGGCCTCGGCATCCTTGCCCACCTTGGCGCCCAGCGCCCGCAGCCACCAGGTGGTGGCCGCGCCGGCGTAGAGGGGGAAGAGCCAGGTGCGGGCCTCGTCCATCACGCGCAGCGTCGCCCACGCCTGGAAGGCCTGGCGACCCTGCACCGGGTGGTGGCCTCCCTCCAGGCCGATCCCCAGCAGCCGGACCACGACGAGCACCAGCAGCACCAGCGTCGCGTAGCCGGCCAGACCGGCCAGCGGCAGCCACAGCGCCGCGGTCGTCAGCGCGTCGCGAATCCCGGTGGTGGCGGCGACGGGACGCCACAGCACGGCCGCACCGGCCGCCATGGCCAACACCGGCAGCGAGGAGATCGCCGCACCGGCAGTGCCGTAGATCCAGGTCCACCAGGGACGCGACGGGGGCTGCTCCTCCCACGGGCCGCGGGCCCGTCCGATCGGGACCGCAGGCGAACCCGACCAGCGCTCACCGGCCGGGACGTCGTGCAGCACCGTCGATCCGGGCGCCACCTCCGCCTCGGGCCCCAGGCGGACGCCGCCGAAGATGGTGGAGCGGGCGCCGACACGGGCGCCGGCACCCACCTCGATGCGTCCCAGGTGCACGGTCGCCCCGTCGATCCAGTGCCCACTGAGGTCCACCTCGGGCTCGATGGAGCAGGCCTCCCCCAGGGTGAGGAAACCGGTGACGGGCGGCAGGGCGTGCAGGTCCACGTGCGGTTCGACGCGGCATCCGAGCAACCGGGCATACCAGCGCACCAGACCTGCCCCGCCGATGGTGCCGGCACCGAAGGTGTCGACCAGGCGCTCGGCCAGCCACAGCCGCAGGTGCACCTTGCCGCCGCGCGGGTACTGCCCCGGCGTGATGCCCGCGAGCACCAGCCGTGCCGCACCGGCGGCCACCAGCAGCCGGCCCGGGGCGAAGACCAGCACCGCCCACAGCAACGCCAGCAGCCACCACGGCGCCAGCGGGGCCAAGCTGGCGGGAAGCCCCCACCCGGCAAGGTCGAGCACGCGCGCACCCAGCGCGAGCCAGAAGACCCAACGGAAACCCTGCAGGGTGCGGATCCCCAACAGCGCGGCCACCTGGCCCAGCTGCGTCTTGAGCGGCACCGGGTGCACCTTCTCGTTGCGCCGCCCCGCAGGGGCCTCGAGCTGCGCCAGGCGGGTGGCGAAGGCGCCCAGCGTCTGGTGCTCGTAGACGTCGGCGACGGTTGCCGTCGGGAACTGGGTGCGGACCCGGGCGATGATCTGCGCGGCCGTCAGCGAGCCGCCTCCGAGGTCGAAGAAGTCCTCCTCGGCCGAGGTGGGGCGGCTGCCCAGCACCTCCTGCCAGATGCCGGCCACCCAGTTGGCGCGCTCCCCCAGCTCGGCATTGACCGTGGTGTCCTCGGGCAGCGGCCAGGGCAGCGCGTCGCGGTCGATCTTGCCGCTGGTGCGGGTGGGCAGGTCGTCGACCACCGCCAGCCTCGGCACCATGGCCGCGGGCATGTCGGCGCGCAGCCGCGCCATCGAGCTGGACCGGTCGAAGTGCTCGTCGACGGTGACATAGCCGACGATCAGCGCATTGCCCGAAGCGCTCTTGCGCACCGCCGCCGCGGCACCGACGACCCCGGGCAGCTGCAGCAGCGCGGAGTCGATCTCGCCCAGCTCGATGCGTCGCCCACCGACCTTCACCTGGTCGTCGGCACGGCCGCGAAAGACCAACCCGGCCGGGTCGTTGACCACCACGTCGCCGGAGCGATAGGCGCGCTCCCAGCCCAGGGTGGGCATCGGGGCGTACTTCTCGGCGTCCTTGGCGGGGTCCAGGTAGCGGGCCAGACCGACACCGCCGATGATCAGCTCCCCCTCCTCGCCCTCGGCCACCGGGTTGCCCTCGGCGTCCACCACGGCCAGGTCCCAGCCGTCCAGGGGCAGGCCGATGCGCACCAGCGGGCTGCCGTCGAGTTCCGCGGCGCAGGCCACGACGGTGGCCTCGGTGGGGCCATAGGTGTTCCACACCTCCCGGGTGTCGGTGGCGAAGCGGGCACCGAGCTCGGGCGGGCAGGCCTCGCCACCGACGATCAGCAGCCGCACCCGGTCCATCGCCTCGGTGGGCCACAGGCTGACCAGGGTGGGGACGGTGGACACGACGGTGATCCGGTTGGCCACCAGCCACGGCCCCAGGTCGACGCCGGACTTGACCAGGCTGCGCGGTGCCGGCACCAGGCAGGCTCCGTGCGCCCAGGCAAGCCACATCTCCTCGCAGGAGGCGTCGAAGGCGACGCTGAGACCGGCCATCACCCGGTCGCCGGGCCCGATCGGCTGGCGGGGCAGGAATATGCGGGACTCGGCGTCGACGAAGGCGGCGGCGCTGCGGTGGCTCACCGCCACCCCCTTGGGCTTGCCGGTGGAGCCGGAGGTGAAGATCACCCAGCAGTCGTCCGTGAGCTCCGGTTCGGTGAGCTCGGCGGCCGTCCGGGGCGGTGACAGGCGGCTGGTCACCACGAGGTCTGCGGTGACGATGGCCGCGACGTCGGCCTCGGAGAAGACGGTGCGGGCCCGCTCGTCGGGATCGTCGGCATCGACCGGGACGTAGGCCGACCCGGCGAGCAGGATGCCCATGATGGCGACGTAGAGGTCCGCGGTGCCCGACGGCACCCGCACCCCCACCGTGTCACCGCGGCCGACGCCCAGCGTGGCCAGTTCGGCGGCCACCTCCCCGGCGGCATCGGCGAACTCGTCGTAGGTGAGGACCTGTCCCCCGGCATCCAGCGCCGGCTGGTCCCCGAAGCGCTCACAAACGTCGTCGAAGACCTCCACCAGGGTGCGGGGCGACGGCGCGCGTCGGCCCGCCAGGAACGGGTCGGCGACGGTGGGTTGGGGAGGTTCTGCAGCACTCACCCGGGGGAGTATGCCCAACCCAGGTGAACGATGTCTTTAGGCGCGCCAACCGGCGGATGACATCCCCAGCATGCGAAAACCAATCACCGTGCCACGGCCCACACCAGCAACACCAGCAGCCAGAGCGCCATGGTCGCAACCATAAGCCATTCCTCTCTCCAGCCGACAACTTCCTCCACCTGGGTCAAGAGTTCACTCGGCACGGACTCGACAGCATCCCAAAAATCGGGTTTGGAGTCCGACCACAATTTCACCACACTACCCAGCAAGACAAGGGACGACAGCCCAGCGACTATGGACTGCGATTCCATCAATTGATAGACAGCATCTAGCGAGATACTCCGACCGAACAAAAGCTCGGCCAAGAGCACTGCCGACGCGACGATCACCAGCGCAAGCCAAGCAATCACCCAACCACGAAGCGCCTTTGTCCCTCGAAGGAATTTACCCTTGGTAAGACTCGACGCTGGATTCTGCCTGAGCACAAGGAGTACGCGCATTCTCCTACTAGCCCACATGGATACAACCATCGCGATTACCAGCAGAGTTCCACACACAATCAGACCGATACGCTGATGCTCCAGGCCGGCTAGCACGATTGGAAACCCGACACCAGCCAAGGAGTAACAAACAAATCGCGCCGCCACAGCACTGACCCAGTCATCGCTTCGCCGCATGAACTGCCCAAGACCGACACACAACATTGAGAGCAAGAGAATAGCCGCGTGCCACCAACCAGCCAACGCGACGCCGTCAATACGATTGACGATTAGCGTGACGGAAATATAGATGAACATTAAGAGAATCCCGATCACCTCAAGCCATTTACTTGACCGCGGCCTATCCATGAACATCCTAGACACCAATCCGAAACCAATGAGAAAATCTGCGAAGCCCACGAAAGACCAAGAACCCCGCAAGCGCGACAGGGAACACAGATAACCAAACAACCGCAGTCGGTGGTCCCTGAGTTACTGACACCGAACTGCAAACCAAGACCATCCAACCTAGAAGCACCGCAGAAAACAACGAAGTGATTCTATAGCCAGAAAACAACAGCGTTCCGACCACCATGATCACGACTGCCTCTACGCGCGCCAGCGCCGCGAAAGCAAGATCCCCATGCAATCGAAGGATTATCGAGCACAGGCCAAGCAGTGCAGCATGAGACAGCACAAGCCAAGAGAATCTCCTCCCTGCAACCCCCGGCGCTCGCCCTCTCATCAATGCTATACGCTCCAATACTGCATCTGGCCATGGCGACAGCGAAAGCAGGCTAGCCTGTTGACGCCTTTCAACGGCGACGAGAACAGCGGAAGAAACTACCATATAGATAGCCATCACAGGAGCAATAGATTCCAAAATTTGAGTCAGCGTCAGCTGATACACAAAGAGACCAGTCCAAATTGCCGGCGCCGCCAAGCTGATCAGCAAGGAATACCTGAACGTACGTCTTCTGGTTGCCCCCCACCACAATCCATTAACTAGATCGTCCCGAGCGGTCACCTTACCTGGCTTTCGCACACTATCGAGAATCAATTCAGATACCAAGTGGGGAGCCACACTACTTGATCGAAAATAGGACATGTGATCCAAGATTGGATTACCACCAACCGAGATATTGGCAGTATTGACTTTGACGGGGAGACTAGGCCAGAGAACCCTACCCACCACGTCATGGGGTGATGTGAGGTCCGTCCAACGAACTGCGTCGATCCACGGCACCGAGAGCGAGATACTAGCCCTCCCCAAGAAAGCTCGAAGCCCAAGTGCAAGGCAAATGGAAACAACAACAGTCAGGAGAACGAACCACCATCCATGCCGCAACAGCATACCTGACCATGGCAGTGACTCTCGGAGAAGAGTCACAATCTCAACGTCAATCTGAGGTGGGACCTCATAGGGGGAATACAATGTCGAACTAATTAGTTGAAGTAGCTGAACCATCTGCCGTTGAGCCCCATCCGTAACGCGGAGATCCACTGCGAGGCTCAGCAAAATTCCCGGTACAAGCGCTACCAAAAAGCCAAGCCAAGCGAGAGCCAGACGCCGCGTGTCAGCTGACACTTCGCGCAACAGCGAAATCGGCGCAACACCAGAGCCCATGGACACGAAGTGAATCCTGTCAACTTGTTTGATAGGCATGTCATTCAGCACGTCAAAGCAAACCATCCCACCTTGACTGTGTCCGACCAATATAACTTGGCGGGATTCCGCCAATGCCTCCTCCACCTCATTCCGGACTCTATCTAAAATGCTCTGATATTGCGGAAGGCGCCGTGCAGCCACCATCACATGGCCAGCCCAGTTGAATCTGCGCGTCAGAAGCAACATGCCAAGGAGGCCGCATAAAAGCCACGCGGCCATAGGTTGACTTCTACCGACAGCCAATACACCTGATGCCAGAAATATGGCAGTGACGACCCGTCCGAAGAGCCGCATAGCAAGGGCCACCTCCGGCTCGGCCAGAAGGGCATCTGGTGATTTCGGGAGAATTCTCCACAGAATTGAACCCCTCGGCATTGGCTCAACCAGAGCGGAAATTCCATTCCTGTCACGATGGTCGAATGCAAGGAGGAGCAGCACTACGGGAAATACTCTCAGGAGCCAGGCGCACGTTACCAGCGGAGCTGGTCGCTGAAATTGATTTGCCCAGTGTGCTTCACGAAATATCACTGCGCGCGAATTCTTCTTACTCCTCTTGCGAGAGACAATGAAACTTCTCTCGGCCTTCTCGGACGGCACTTCCGCGAAGGCGAGGTCACGTCCGTCCGCCACCTGTTCCATCGCTCGCGAAACGACGTCCCCCCAGCGTTTGAGCGAAGCACCTGGCCGCTGGTTGCCAATCCCGTGTACAAAGAGGAGAGTGACTGAACTAGTCGGCCCCGGCGCGGACTTGGTCATCTTGTCTCCCCATGTAGGTCGGTATCACAGGCCCCCAGGCACAGGGTAACCGGTACTCACCGGGCCTGGAGGCGCCACCGCGTACGCAGCCGGTGAGCAGCGCCGCGGGGAGCGGCCGCCCCCGCCATGCTGACCACCGGGGCGGGCGCCAGGACCTCGCGGGCCAGGGCGTTGACCTCGTCGAGTGTCACCGCGGCGTAGGCGTCGAGCAGCTCGGCGATGGTGCGCCGCTCCCCCGTCAACTCGGCGCTGCCCAGGCGGCTCATCCGGGCCGACGGGTTCTCGTAGTGCAGGATGCTCTGGCCCACCAGTTGCCCCTTGGCCGCCGCGAGCTCCTCGGCGGTGATGCCGTGCTCACGCACCTCGGCCACGATGTCTCGCACCACCTGCATGATCTCGGCGGTGCGCTCGGGAAGCGCCTGCCAGTCGATGGTCATCAGGCCCGCATCGGTCCAGGCCGCCTCACTGCAGTCGATGGTGTAGGCCAGTGCGCGGCGCTCCCGCACCTCGAGGAAGAGCCTCGAGCTCATGCCGCCACCCAAGGCGACGGCCAGCAGCGCCAGTGCCTCACGCCGGGGGTCCAGGGCACCGAAGGTGCCGAATCCCAGCACCACCGAGGTCTGGGCAAGGTCATTGGAGCGCACCCTCACCGGGGAGAGCACCGTAGGTCGGGCAGGCTCGCGCTCGAGGCTCGACTGCGCGAACGCGAGGGAGCTGTCGAAGCCGGACAGGCGCCGGCACAGCTCCTCGTGGTCCACGGCACCGACAGCGGCCACGACGATCCGGTCGCTGGTATAGCTGCGACGCCAGTAGTCACGCACTCGTTGGGTGCTCATCCGGCGGATGGAGGTGGACGAGCCGATCACCAGCGGCGCCAGCCGGGTGCCGGCGAACAGGGCGTCGATGGCGGCCTCGACCGCCACCTCGGAGGGGTCGTCGGCGTGCATGGCGATCTCGTCGAGGATCACTCCGCGCTCGGCACCGACGTCGACGGGCCGCAGCAGGGAGTTTGCGAGCATGTCGCAGAAGACGTCGACCGTCGCCCCGGCCTGCTCGCTCAGCACCCTGGCGTGGAAGCAGGTGTACTCGCGGGTGGTGTAGGCGTTGAGGTCGCCGCCGAAGTTCTCCACCTGCGCCGAGATCTGCTCCGCGGTGCGGGTCGGGGTGCCCTTGAAGAGCACGTGCTCCAGGAAGTGGCTGGCGCCGTGCTCACCGGGCTGCTCGTCGCGGGAACCGGCGGCCACGAGAAAACCGACGTCGAAGGCGCGTGATCCAGGTACCTGCTCGGTCACGACGCGCAGACCGCCCGGCAGCGACGAGCGACGGGCAGCAGGAGCAGAATCGGCCATCGGACCAGCCTAGCCGCGATCCCCGGTCGATCCTTCACACCGGTGGGCTGGTCTGGGGCCAGGTGTGCACCAGGACATTGGACGGCCAGCCGGACCCCGCCAGAATGGGCAGGAAATCCGTCGAGCTGCAGAGGAAACTGGTGACCATGGGCATGGCCGGACTCCGAAGGCCGTCCCTCGTGGTCCTGGCGGCCCTTGTCTGCACGACCGCAGGCTGCACCGTCCACGAAGCCGCGACGACGAAGCACATGGACATCTACCTGGCCCAGTTCGAGAAGCACCCTGACCAGTCCTGGCCCTACCTCGACGCAAGGATCGCCACGTAGGAGAACTGCCCAGAGGCACAGTGCATCCAGGCGGCCAGGAACCAGTGGATCACCATCCTCAAGTTCGAGTCGACCGACCAGGCCAATTCCTACGCAGCACAGTGCGACTGCGAGACCATGGACCGCCTGGCGGTTCGCTTCGATGGCGAGAAGCTCCCAGCCGAGACCCGGGCCGAGATCATGAACAGTCTCGGGCAGATCAACGCCGACAGCGCTGACTGAGCAGCGCCGCAAAAGCTCTGGACGAACAAAGACGCCGCCCGCCGGGAATTCCCGGCGGGCGGCGTACTTCTGTCAGGTCACTCGGCAGCAGGAGCCTCTTCGGCCTCGGCGGCCGTCTCCTCGACCACGGGGACGAGCGAGAGCTTGCCGCGCTCGTCGACCTCATTGATCTCCACCTGCAGCTTCTGGCCAACGCTCAGCACGTCCTCGACGGACTCGACGCGCTGGTTGTTGTTCAGCGGCTTCAGCTTGCTGATGTGCAGCAGGCCGTCCTTGCCGGGCAGCAGCGAGACGAAGGCGCCGAAGGCGGTCAGCTTGACCACGGTGCCCAGGTAACGCTCGCCCTTCTCCGGCATGGTCGGGTTGGCGATCGAGTTGATCATGGCCCGGGCAGCCTCGGCGGAGGTCCCGTTGTCGGCTCCGATGTAGATGGTGCCGTCGTCCTCGATGGAGATGTTCGCGCCGGTCTCGTCCTGCATCTGGTTGATCATCTTGCCCTTCGGGCCGATCACCTCGCCGATCTTGTCGACGGGGATCTTCACCGTGATGATGCGGGGGGCGTACTCGTTCATCTCGTCGGGGCCGTCGATGGCCTCGGCCATCACCTCGAGGATGGTGTGACGGGCCTCGCGGGCCTGCAGCAGCGCGGCGGCCAGCACGTCGGCGGGGATTCCGTTGAGCTTGGTGTCGAGCTGCAGGGCGGTGACGAACTCGGAGGTACCGGTGACCTTGAAGTCCATGTCACCCAGCGCGTCCTCGGCACCCAGGATGTCGGTGAGGGCGACGTACTGCACCTGGCCGTCGACCTCCTCGCTCATCAGGCCCATGGCGATGCCGGCCACGGGGGCCTTCAGCGGCACGCCGGCATTGAGCAGCGCCATGGTGGAGGCGCAGACCGAACCCATCGAGGTGGAGCCGTTGGAGCCCAGCGCCTCGGAGACCTGGCGGATCGCGTAGGGGAACTCCTGGCGCGGCGGGATCACGGGCACCAGGGCGCGCTCGGCGAGCGCACCGTGGCCGATCTCGCGACGCTTGGGCGAACCCACACGGCCGGTCTCGCCGGTCGAGTACGGCGGGAAGTTGTAGTTGTGCATGTAGCGCTTGGTGCGCTCGGGGCTCAGCGTGTCGAGCTTCTGCTCCATGTCGAGCATGTTCAGGGTGGTGACGCCCAGGATCTGGGTCTCGCCACGCTGGAACAGGGCCGAGCCGTGCACGCGCGGGATCACGCCGACCTCGGCCGACAGGGTGCGGATGTCGCGCACGCCACGGCCGTCGATGCGGACCTTCTCGGTGAGCGTGCGGTGGCGCACGATCTTCTTGGTCAGGGCCTTGAAGGCGGCCGAGACATCGGTGGGCGCGATCTGCTCATTGGCCTCGGTGACCTGCTGGCGCAGGGCGTGGGTGGCGTCGTCGCGCTCCTGCTTGCCGGCGATGGTCATCGCCTTGGCCAGCTCGTCCTTGATCGACTGCACGGCCTCCCAGGCCTCGTCGCTGTACTCCTTGAAGACCGGGAAGTCGAAGGTCTCCTTGGGCAGCTGGGCGGCCAGCTCGGACTGGGCATCGCACAGCGCCTTGATGAAGGGCTTCGCGGCGTCCAGGCCCTGGGCGACGACCTCCTCGGTAGGGGCGGTGGCGCCGCCGCGCACGAGCTCCCAGGTGGCCTCGGTGCCACCGGCCTCGACCATCATGATGGCGACGTCGCCATCGGGCAGGACCCGGCCGGCCACGGCCATGGAGAAGGTGGCCTGCTCCATCTGGTCGACGCTGGGGAAGCAGACCCACTGGTCACCGATCAGGGCGACGCGCACACCGCCGATCGGGCCCGAGAAGGGCAGCCCGGCGATCTGGGTGGACATCGAGGCGGCGTTGATGGCCACGACGTCGTAGTAGACCTGCGGGTTGAGGGCCATCACGGTGACGACGACCTGGACCTCGTTGCGCAGGCCCTTGACGAAGGACGGGCGCAGCGGGCGGTCGATCAGGCGACAGGCCAGGATGGCGCCCTCCGAGGGGCGGCCCTCACGACGAAAGAAGGAGCCGGGGATGCGTCCCGCGGCGTACATGCGCTCCTCGACGTCGACGGTCAGGGGGAAGAAGTCGATGGACTCACGCGGCGACTTCTGCGCGGTGGTGGCGCTCAGCAGCATGGTGTCGCCGTCCAGGTAGACGGCTGCGGCGCCGTCGGCCTGCTGGGCCAGCACGCCGGCCTCGAAACGGACGGTGTGCTTGCCGAAGGAGCCATTGTCGATGACGGCTTCGGCGAACTTCAGGTCGGGTCCCTCCATGGGGACTCCTTTCTCTTGGTGCAGGTCCACCCACACCCGGGGACAGCCTCGTGCTGTCGACGCGGCCTGCTGCCGGTCTTCGATCGAGGCCCACGGGGCGACGCACTCCTTGGGAGGGCGACCCGAGGGCCACTACCGAGGACCAGACGAGCGGGGCTCGGTGGTCTGGGTGGCCTGCGCAGGGGCAGTACGTGTTCAGTTCTTGCTGCGGGCCCGTGGGCCCATGGCCCCCAGCCTAGCGACCGCCCCCGACGAAAGGGGGCCGACGCGAGGACGCGGGGCCGGATGCACTGAGGGGGAGCGACCCGTCGGGCCACTCCCCCTCGATGACGTCTGCGATCAGCGGCGCAGGCCCAGACGGGCAATCAGCGCACGGTAGTGCTCGACATCGTTCTTCATGACGTAGTTCAGCAGACGGCGGCGCTGGCCGACCATCAGCATCAGGCCGCGACGGCTGTGGTGGTCACCCTTGTGCTGCTTCAGGTGCTCGGTGAGGTGGGAGATGCGCTTGGTCAGCAGCGCGATCTGCACGTCGGGGGAGCCGGTGTCGCCCGGGTGGGTCGCGTACTCTTCGACGATCTTCTTCTTCTGGGCAGCGTCCATGACGATGCTCCTCCTTCGGTTTCCCGTTGCGCGGCGCCCCTGGTGCCCGGTACCACTGGTACTGGACTCCGGCACGTCTGGTGCCTGTGGAGCTCTTGCTGGGCCGCGGCCGACATGACGGCAGTCAGCCACTGTACCAGTCCGGTGCTCCCCCGCCCCAATTCCGGTCCCCCGGGTCGCAGCTCCGTGCCGGATGGGCTGGGCCCAACTACCCTGTGACACAGGAGAATCCGTCTTCGCAACCCGCCACGCACCGGTCGTGGCACCCCCAGGAGGAGCTGTCATGAGCGAAATCACCGCACGCCGAGCCGAGGAACGCGACCTGGAAGGGCTGCGCACGAACCAGCCACGCCCCGAGATCGACCTGGTGGGAAGGCGCTACCAGGAGATGCAGGACGGAACCGGCATCTACGCCGTCGTCGAGCTGGACGGCAAGGTCGTCGGCAGCGGCTTCCTCGACTACGTCGACGAGGAACTGCAGCCCGAGATCAAGAACCTGTGGATCTACCCCGAGCACCGCCGCGCCGGTGCCGCCCACACCCTGTGGACCTGGCTGGAGGAGCAGGCCCGCGAGGCCGGCCACGAGAAGGTCTACCTGTCGGTCTCGCCCGACAATGCCAAGGCGATCTCGCTGTTCCTGCAGCTGGGTTATGCCCCCACCGGGAACCACCTGGTCATCGAGAACCCCGAGGAGCACGTGGTTGCCGATCCCGACCAGATCAGCAACCACTACGCGATCTATCGCAAGTCGCTGCGCGCCTACTGATCCGGCAGGCTGCGGCCTGCACCTGCATGCCACTTGCGGAAGGGCGGTGTGAGCTGTTCCACAACAGCGCACACCGCCCTTCCGCCTGTCAGCAGGGAGGTCTAGCGTTGGAGCCGGCCCGGGACCACAGACCAGGAATCCCGGGCAATCAGGAGACGAGGCAATGACGCAGCGACTCGAGGCCCTTCGCCGGATGCGCGAACAGGCCCTCGCCGGAGGCGGTCCAGACAGGATCGACGCCCAGCACGCCAAGGGGAAGATGACCGCCCGGGAGCGGCTCTCCTTCCTGCTGGACGAGGCCTCCTTCCAGGAACTCGGCGCACTGGCGACCCACAACACCACCGACTTCGGCATGGGGGACAAGCGCTTCCCCGGCGACGGCGTGATCACCGGCTTCGGCAAGATCAACGGCCGGCGGGTGGCGGTCTTCGCCCAGGACTTCACCGTCCTGGGGGGCTCCTTCAGCGAGGTGCAGGCCCAGAAGATCAGCCGGATCCAGGACCTCGCGCTAGAGGCAGGCGTGCCCCCTGGTGGGGCTCAACGACTCGGGGGGCGCCCGCGTCCAGGAGGGCGTGCGCTCCCTGGCCGCCTATGGCGAGGTCTTCTACCGCAATGTGGCCGCATCCGGGGTGATCCCGCAGATCAGCCTGATCATGGGCCCCTGCGCCGGCGGCGCCGTCTACTCCCCCGCACTGACCGACTTCACCGTGATGGTGGAGACGACCTCCAACATGTTCCTGACCGGCCCCGAGGTGATCAAGGCCGTCACTGGCGAGCAGGTCAGTGCCGAGGACCTCGGCGGCTCCTTCGTGCACAACGGACGCTCCGGCGTCGCCCAGCTCAGCGCGGCCAACGAACAGGCAGCCATCGAGATGGTCAAGCGGCTGCTCAGCTACCTGCCGCAGAACAACACCGAGGACGCCCCCTCCATCGTTGGCTATGACTGGCCCGACCGGATGGACGAGATGCTCAATACGATCGTCCCCGAGGACGACACCACCGCCTATGACATGCGGCTGGTGCTGGACAGCATCTTCGACTCCGGTTCGGTGATGCAGGTGCACGAGCAGTGGGCCGCCAATGCCATCTGCGCCTTCGCGCGGCTCGACGGGCACTCGGTGGGCATCATCGCCAACCAGCCGACCGTGATGAGCGGCTGCCTCGACATCGACTCCTCGGACAAGATCAGCCGGCACATCCGCATCTGCGACATGTTCAACATCCCGATCATCACCTTCGTCGACTGCCCCGGCTACCTGCCCGGCGTGCAGCAGGAGTACGCGGGCGTGATCCGGCACGGCGCCAAGGTCATCTACTCCTACTGCCAGGCCACCGTCCCGAAGATGAGCGTGGTGACCCGCAAGGCCATCGGCGGCTCCTATGTGGCCCTCAGCTCGCGGCAGATGGGCAATGACATCGCCTTCGCCTGGCCCACCGCCCAGATCGCGGTGATGGGTGCCGAGGGGGCGGCCCGGCTGCTGAACCGTCGCGAGATCCAGCACGCCGAGGACCCCGCCGCCGTGGAACAGCACTTCGTCGAGGAGTACCGCGAGAAGTTCTTCAATCCCTACCGCGCCGCGGATGTCGGCCAGATCGACGAGGTCATCGAACCCGCCGAGACCCGCCCCCGCCTGATCCGTGCCCTGGAGGTCTTGCGCACCAAGGTGCAGAGCAATGTCCCCAAGAAGCACGGCCTCTTCCCGGTGTAGGTGACTGACATGGAGAACCTTGCCTGGGGACTCGAGATGACCGTGGTGGGCATGGGCGTGGTCTTCGGCCTGCTGGTGCTGCTGATGGGCGTGCTCTTCCTGATGGGGCGGCTCGACAAGGAGCCGGCACCCGCCCAGCCCCTGCCGGCCGGCGACGACCCGCCGCCGCTCGCCCCCCGATTCCACCGCCACCACTGACACGACGGCCGAGGCCGTCCCGGTCGTCGACTTCCTCACCGACGACCTCACCGTCGAACAGGCGGCCCCCGAGACACGAACCCATGCCCCCGGCAGCCAGATCCACACCAGCCGGTGGGTGTCGGTTGGCCGCGGCAGCCAGAACCAGTCCTGGAGAAGGAGGTAGGCCATGCGTCGCTACACCATGTCGATCAATGACGAAGACCACGAGGTGGACGTCGAGGAGGTCACCTCCAACAGCTTCCGCGTGCAGATCGCCGGGCGCACCATCGACGTCAAGCTGCGCGACCACCAGGACCTGGCGGAGGCCATGATCACCCCGAAGGTGGAGGTTGCGCACGGGCACACCATCCTACCCGCCAGCCCCTCCACCGCACCGCGGGTGACCCAGCACACACCCGCACCGGCCCCGGCCCCGAGCGCTGCCGTCCAGGCATCGGCACCCGTGGGTGGAGGAGGCGCGGGCAACATGACGGCCCCGATGCCCGGCGTCGTGCTCTCGGTTTCCGCCAAGCCCGGCCAGAGCGTCAAGCGGGGCGATCCCCTGCTGGTGCTCGAGGCCATGAAGATGAAGAACGAACTGTGCGCGCAGCGTGACGGGACCGTGGCCTCCGTACCGGTCGAGGCCGGCGCCCAGGTGGCCTTCGGGGACGTCCTGGTGGTGTTCGAACCATGACCGGCGCCGCAGCCACCCTGGCGCTGCTGCCACTGGAGTCGACCATCGACCTGCTGATGCGCGGCATCACCAATGTCACCTGGCAGTCGGTGGTGATGATGCTCGTCGGCTGCCTGCTGATCGGCCTGGCGGTGGTCAAGGAGTACGAGCCGCTGCTGCTGTTGCCGATCGGCGCAGGCTGCCTGCTGACCAACCTGCCGCTGTCCCCACTGGTGGGCGACGAGGGCATGCTGACGGTCCTGCGCCACGCCGGCGTCGACAACGAGCTCTTCCCGCTGCTGATCTTCATCGGCATCGGCGCCATCACCGACTTCGGGCCCCTGCTGGAGAACCCGAAGATGGTGCTGCTGGGTGCTGCCGGCCAGTTCGGCATCTTCCTGACGCTGATCCTCGCGGCACTGCTCGGCTTCAGCCGCAACGAGGCCGCCAGCATCGGCATCATCGGCGCCATCGACGGCCCCACCTCGATCTATGTGAGCCGTCAGTTGGCGCCGCAGCTGTTGGCCCCGATCACGGTGGCGGCCTATTCGTACATGTCGCTGGTCCCGATCATCATGCCGCCGATCATGCGGGCGTTGACCACCGAGAAGGAACGCGCCATCCGGATGCCCTACTCGCAGCGCGTGATCAGCAAGCGCACCCGCGTGCTCTTCCCGATCGTGGTGACGGTCGTGGTCGGTGTCCTGGTTCCCTTCGCCACGCCGCTGATCGGCATGTTGATGTTCGGCAACCTGATGCTCGAGTCGGGCGTCGTCGAACGCCTGGTGGGGGCCTCGTCGAACGAGATCGCCAATGCCGTGACCCTCTTCCTGGGTCTGGCCATCGGCTCCACGATGGTGGGCTCGTCCTTCCTGAAGATCTCCACCCTGATGATCCTGGTGCTGGGCCTGCTGGCCTTCTGCCTGGACACCGCGGCCGGCGTGCTCTTCGGCAAGCTGCTGAACGTGTTGTCCGGCGGGAAGTTCAACCCGCTGATCGGTGCTGCCGGGATCTCGGCCTTCCCGATGGCGGCACGCGTGGTGCAGAAGGAGGCCTCGCGGGCCGACTTCGAGAACTTCATCCTGATGCACGCGATGGGAGCCAATGCGGCAGGCCAGGTGGCCTCCACCGTCGCCGGCGGCGTGCTGCTGGCCCTGATGGGCACCGCCTGATCCCAGGCCCCGTCGGGCACAACCCGGCTCCTGCGCCACGGCTGCCGTTCGATGGTCACCATCGGACGGCAGCCGTCGCACGTCCGGGCGCCGATGCTGCTGGGTGGGATTTCACACGCCACCAGTTCGTTCATTCGCCGTGGAACTGGACCTCCACGGATGTACCATGGCGGGCAAGATTTCCTCATGACGCCTGAGGGTCCACCCCTCGACGCCCCTGCTCAACGGTGAGTACACCGGCGGACACGAGACGGCTCACGACAGGTGACCCGGCGGCGTCCGCCCAGTCACGGGCAGAGGAGGACGATGGCATGCCCACCGCCCACGATGAACCCGCCCACAGCACCAGCCAGCATCCGCACCCTGACCCGCACGTGGTCATCGTCCCCGACGACATCAGCTCCATCACCGGCCCCCACCCCGACCAGTCCTCCCAGCCCGACCCGGTCACCACCGCCCTCGTCGAGACCGAGACCGCGGTGCCGGATGCCATCGACCACCCCGACCCGGGCCGTCCCCGCCGACGCCGCGGTCTCGCCCTGGCCGGCCTCCCGCTGCTGGCAGCGGCCGGGTCCCTGGTTGCCTTCCCGCCGCCGGCCTTGGCGCACGGACAGTTGCTGGCAATCACACTGCTGGTGTTCATCTTCGGCATCTCGATGTGGCGCGACATCAGCATGGGCGTGGTCGCCTTCCCGGTCGCCTTCATCTCCGGCACCCTCCACTTCGACGTCCCGCCGCCGAGATCAGCAAGGGCTTCCCGGGGGCGCTTGTCACCACGCTGATCGGCGTCACCTACATGTTCGGCGTGGCGCACACCAATGGCACGATCCAGCAGATCGTGCGCTCGCTGGTCAGGCTGATGCAAGGCAAGGTGTCACTGATCCCCTGGGTCTTCTTCATGCTGGCCGCCGCCATCACCGCTTCGGGCGCGCTCTCGCTGGCCACCTATTCCATCCTGATCCCACTGGCGTTGTCCTTCGCCCGCTCCCACAAGGTCAGCCCACTGGTGATGGGCCTGTCGATCCTCAACGGCACCAATGCCGGAGGATTCTCCCCCATCGCCATCCACTGGGTGATCGTCGACAACGTGCTGGTGGACAACGGCATCCACGTCCAGCCGATGCCGGTCTTCTGGTGGACCTTCGTGGTGAACGTGCTGCTCAACATCGGCGCCTGCCTGCTCTACTCGGGACGCAATGGAGACCGCTTGGGCCTCACCCCGACGCGCACCACCGGGGAGGGTCTGGAGGGCAACTCCTCCGTGGACGGCCAGCGCTGGACCTGGCAGCAGCTGCTGACCATGGCGCTGTTCGCGGCCATGGTCGTCGGGGCCGTCTTCTTCCACCTCGACGTGGGCTACACGGCCTTCTGCATCGCCCTGGTGCTCACCGTGATCGACCCCGCCGCCGGCAAGGAGGGCACCAAGGAGATCGGCTGGGGCGTCGTGCTGCTGATTGCCGGCATCGTCACCTTCATCAACATGGTGGAGACCGCCGGGATCGTCACCCTGGTGGCCAACAACGTCGCCCACATCGGCACACCCCTGCTGGCGGCCCTGCTGATGCTGGTCGTGGCGGCCCTCACCTCGGCCTTCGCCTTGACCAATGCCATGTTCGTGGTGCTGGTGCCGCTCGCCGCACCGCTGCTGCTCACCGGGCGGGTGGAGCTGCTCGGCTTCGTCATCGCACTGTGCCTGTCGGCCTCCACCGTGGACTCGAGCCCCTTCTCCACGGCCGGTGCGCTCATGCTGGCCAATACCGGGCAATACCTCTACGACCGGACCATCAAGTGGCTGAAGACCTGGGCCTTCAGCATGATCGTCATCGCGCCGGTGAGCACCTGGCTGGCCTTCCTGGTCCTGTGACCGCCTGCGCGCGACGAGCGGGACCGGCGCAGGTCAGGGCCTGGCGCCCAGCAGTTCGCGGGTCCGCTCGACGTCCTGGGCCATCTGCTCGACCAGGGCCTCGATACCGGTGAAGGTGATCTGCCCGCGCAGCCGGGCGACGAAGTCGACGGCGATCTCGGTGCCGTACAGCTCCAGGTCCGTGCGGTCCAGCACATAGGTCTCGACGCGCCGCTCGAGGCCCTGGAAGGTCGGATTGCTGCCCACCGAGATCGCGGCCGGCATCGGCTGCGCGTCCGGGTCCCCCAGACAGGTCAGCCAGCCGGCGTAGACGCCGTCGAGGGGTGTGGCCATGTCCGGGGCCACCGGCAGGTTGGCCGTCGGGAAGCCGAGCTCGCGTCCGCGCTGGTCGCCCACCACCACAACGCCCTGCACGCGGAAGGGGCGGCCCAGGTGGGTGGCGGCCAGCTCGACGTCGCCGATGGACAATGCCTCGCGCACGGCGGTGGAACAGGTGGTCTGGCCCTCGACGCCCAGCAGGTCCATCGCCTCCACCTGGAAGCGACCGGATCCCAGCTCGCGCAAGGTGTCGACGGTGCCGCCAGCGCGGTAGCCGAAGCGGAAGTTGGTGCCCACCACCACGTGGGAGGGGTCCAGCGGCAGCAGGATCCGCTGGACGAACTCCTCCGGGCTCCAGGTGGACACGTCGCGGGTGAACTGCACCACCCGCACCTCGCTGGCCCCGGCGCGCTTGAGCAGCGCCAGGCGCGTGGGAAGGTCGGTCAGCAGCCGCGGGGCACCCTCGGGGCGCAGCACCTGCATCGGGTGCGGCCAGAAGGTCACCACGACCAAGGGCTCGTCGGGCGCCAAGGAGTGGGCGTGACGCAGCACCTCGACGTGCCCGGAGTGCACCCCGTCGAAATTGCCGATCGCCACCACGTTCGAACCCACGTCGCCACCTCATCCCCGACCAGCCGCACACCGCGTGCAGACTGCGCGACGGAGTCTAGTTCGCCCCATGGACGCAGGTCATGTCGACGCGACGGGCGTGGCAGGCTCGATCCATCATGTCCTCGCCCGCCGTCCGCACCGGACTGTCCATCTCCGTTGCCACGGGGCTGTACGGGATCAGTTTCGGCGCCCTGGCCACCGCGGCGGGCCTGAGCGTGCTGCAGGCGCAGGCACTCAGCCTGCTGATGTTCACCGGCGGCTCCCAGTTCGCCTTCGTCGGGGCGCTGGGTGGTGGCGGCGCGGCTGCCCTGGTCTCGGCCAGCCTGCTGGGCCTGCGCAACATGGTCTACGGCGCGCAGATGAATGCCACCTTCGCCCCCACCGGCTGGCGACGCCTGCTCCAGGCGCACGTCACCATCGACGAGTCCGTCGCCACGGCGGCGGCCCAGGAGTCCCCGCGGGAGCAGTCGCTGGGCTTCTGGACCGCCGGGCTGGGCGTGTTCACCCTGTGGAACCTGTTCACGCTGGTGGGTGCCGTGGCCGGCAACAGCATGGGCGATCCGCGCCAGTGGGGCCTCGACGGTGCCGCGGTGGCTGCCTTCCTGGGCCTGCTGTGGCCGCGGTTGAAGGACCGCCAGGCGGTGGCCGTGGCGGTCGCCTCGGCCTTCGTCACCCTGTTGCTGGTTCCCGTGCTGCCCCAGGGCCTGCCGCTGCTGGTGGCGGCCGCGGTGGCTGCGGCCATGGCGCGGCTGCTCGGCCGCCGCGGGAGGGCCCGATGAGCCTGTGGTCCTGGGTGCTCGCCGCCAGCCTGGTGGCCTTCCTGACCAAGCTGGTCGGCTACCTGCTGCCCCGTCGCTGGCTGGACTCCCCTTCGGTACTGGCCACCATGTCGGCCATGACGGTCGGCCTGCTGGGCTCGCTGGTGGCGCTCAATGCCGTTGCTGCCGGGCAGGAACTCGTGCTGGACGCCCGGCTCGTGGCCCTGGCCGTCGCCGCACTGGCCCTGTGGCGCCGGGTGCCCTTCCTGGGCGTGGTCGTGCTGGGTGCGGCCGCCGCCGCACTGGTCCGGCTGGCCGGCCTGCCCTGAACGGGACTCAGGAGACGACTGCCACCGGGCGGGCCGTCCCGGGGTCCTCGGCGTCCGGCCGGTAGAGGGCCAACAGCTCCCCGTCGGGCGAGAGCACGCCGGTGGGGTTCGACGGGACGGCCAGGCCGTGCAGTGAGCGACCGAAGGAGACATGGCGTGCCTGCTCCTCGTCGAGGGTGACGACGGGGAAGCTCAGCCGGGCCGCCTCGGCCATCGACAGCAGTTCGGGCCGTTCGTCGGACTCCAGGTCCGCCACCGGCAGGTCCACCAGGTTGTAGCTGCCGATCCGGGTGCGGCGCAGGGCGGTGAGGTGGCCGCCCACCCCCAGCACCTCGCCGAGGTCACGGGCCAGGGCCCGGATGTAGGTGCCGGAGCTGCACTCCACCTCGACGTCCACGTCCAGCACCCCGTCACCGGGACGCACGTCGAGGACCTCGTAGTGGCTCACCGTCACCGTGCGCGCCGTGAGCTCTACCTGCTGGCCGTCACGCACCAGCTTGTAGGCCCGCTGGCCGTTGACCTTGATGGCGCTCACCGAGCTGGGCACCTGCTGGATCTCGCCGCGGAAGGCGTCGAGCTGGGCCTCCACGGCAGCCCGGTCCAGCCCCGAGGCATCGGCCGTGGTGGTCAGCTCGCCCTCGGCGTCGTCGGTGGTGGTCGCCTGCCCCAGCCGGATCGTCGCCTCATAGCGCTTGTCGTGCAGGGCCAGGTGTCCCAGCAGGCGGGTGGCGCGGTTCACCCCCACCAGCAGCACGCCGGTGGCCATCGGGTCGAGGGTTCCGGCGTGGCCCACCTTGCGGGTGCCCATCAGCCGGCGGACCCGCCCCACCACCTGGTGGGAGGTCCAGCCCTGGGGCTTGTCGCAGACGAGCAGTCCTGAATCGGCGAAGGTCATGCCCCCATTGTGACCGACCGTTGCCACCGCAGCGTGCCACGATTCGGCACCCTTCCCGCCCGCTGGTGAGAAATTCCACCCAATTGCTTGTGCACTGCTTCACAACATGCCAGTCTCATCGCATCGAGCGCGCGGCACGGCCGTCGGACCCCTGGCTCGATGAGTGCCCTTGCTCACGACCCCGTGCCCGGGGCCCGAGACACCGTTGCACCCACGCATCCATCGCCACGAAGCGATGCGAGCGTGCCCACACAGGAGCTGCCATGACGCACCCCCATACCCATGACGAGGTGGAGGCCCACCTCCCCGAGGACCACTGGCCGCTGCCCGAGCTCAGCCAGGTCGGCCCCGAACCCAGCATCGACGGGATCGACTTCGTGGCCGCCCAGGACTCCGCGGAGTACCGTGAGCTGCGCAAGTCCTTCACCAGCTTTGCCTTCCCCATGGTGGCCACCTTCGTCGGGGTCTACTTCGTCTTCGTGCTCGCCGCCACCTATGCCCCCGAGTTCATGGCCCGCAAGGTGGCCGGCTTCGTGACGATCGGCATCCTGTTCGGGCTGCTCAACTTCGCCACCACCTACCTGGTGACCTTCCTCTACGTCCGTCACGCCAACAAGAACCTCGACCCGCGCGCCGCCCGCCTGCGCACCCGCCTGGAGACGGAGGCCGTCCGATGAACCGCACTCTTCCCCTGCTCGAGACCGTCGGCAACCCGATCCTGAACATCTCGATCTTCGCCCTGTTCGTGATCGGCACCATGGCCGTGGTGATCAAGGTGACCCGCGACTCCGCCAAGAAGTCGACCGACTTCTACACCGGCGGCGGCGCCTTCTCCGGCCGGCAGAACGGCCTGGCCATCACCGGTGACTACCTGTCGGCGGCCGCCTTCCTGGGCGTCACCGGCGCGATCGCCGTCAACGGCTTCGACGGCTTCCTCTACTCCGTGGGCTTCTTCGTTGCCTGGATCATCGCCCTGCTGCTGGTGGCCGAGCCCCTGCGCAACACCGGCAAGTACACGATGGCCGACGTGATGAGCTTCCGGATGAACCAGAAGCCGGTGCGCACCGCGGCTGCTGCCTCCACCCTGACCATCAGTTTCGTCTACCTGCTGGCCCAGATGGCCGGCGCCGGGGGCCTGGTGGCCCTGCTGCTGGGCATCAGCTCCAAGAATGGGCAGAGCCTCGTGATCGCCCTGGTGGGTGCCATCATGATCGTCTACGTGCTCATCGGCGGCATGAAGGGCACCACCTGGGTGCAGATGATCAAGGCCGTGCTGCTGGTCAGCGGTGCAGGGATCATGTTCGCCTGGGTGATGGCCCTGCAGGGCTTCAACCTGTCGACGCTCTTCGGCAGCGCCGTCGCCACCCATCCCAAGGGTGAGCTGATCATGCAGCCGATGCTCCAGTACGGCGCGAACTTCTGGACCAAGCTCTCCTTCGTCTCGCTCGCCCTGGCGCTGGTCGCCGGCCCCTCGGGCCTGCCACACGTGCTGATGCGCTTCTACACCGTCCCCACCGCCCAGGACGCGCGCAAGTCGGCCGTGTGGACCATCGGCCTGGTCGGCATCTTCTTCATCTTCACGCTCGTGCTCGGCTACGGCGCCGCCGCCCTGGTGGGTGCCGAGGCCATCGCCGCCGCCCCGGGCGGTCCGAATGCCGCCGCTCCCCTGCTGGCCCACCACCTGGGCGGCTCGGTCTTCATGGCGATCATCTCGGGCGTGGCCTTCGCCACCATCCTCGCCGTCGTCGCCGGCCTGACGATCACCGCGAGCGCCTCCTTCGCCCACGACATCTACAACAACGTGCTGCACGACGGAGAGGTCGACCCGGCCGACGAGGTGAAGGTGGCCCGCATCACCTCGGTGACCATCGGCATCCTCGCCGTGGTCGGCGGCATCTTCGCCAACGGCCAGAACATCGCCTTCCTGATCTCCCTGGCCTTCGGTGTGGCCGCCTCGGCCAACCTGCCCGCCATCTTGATGACGATGTACTGGCGCCGCTTCAACACCCGCGGTGCGGTCTGGTCCATCTATGCCGGCCTGGGCTCTGCGGTGCTGCTGATCATCTTCTCCACCTCGATCTCCGGCAGCCCGAAGGCCTTCTTCCCCGGGGCTGACTTCGCCCTCACCGAGCTGACCAATCCGACCATCATCAGCCTGCCGCTGGCCTTCGTGGCGGGCATCCTCGGCACCCTGACCGCCAAGGAGAAGGCGGACACCACGCTGCAGGCCGAGATGGAGGTCTGCTCGATGACCGGTATCGGCGCGGGCGGCGCGATCGCCCACTGAGCCCTGACCCTGGACGCACGAGGCCCCCGACACCATCGGTGTCGGGGGCCTCGTGCGTGGTGCGGTGGCAGGGCCGTGTCTCAGGCCTCGTCGTCCTCGTCGTGCTTGTAGGGGTCGGCCTCGCCGGCGAAGGCCTTGCCCTCGCGCTGGCGGGCGACCTCGGCATCCGAGGCCTGGGCCTGGGCGAGCAGGTCCTCGATGGCCCGGGCCGCCTCGGGGGTGGCATCGGGAATGAAGGCGATCGACGGGGCGAAGCGCAGTCCGAGCTTCTTGCCGATGGTGGAGCGGATCAGCCCCTTGGCCGACTCGAGCGCGGCCGCGCTGCCTCCGGTCTCCTCCTCGCTGAACACGGTGTAGAAGATCGTGGCCTCGCGGGAGTCGCCCGTCAGGCGCACGTCGGTGATGGTGACGAAGCCCAGCCGGGGATCCTTGATGCGGCGTTCGAGCATCTCGGCGGTGATCACTTTGATCTGGTCGGCCAGCTTGGCGACGCGGGGATTGGGCATGGGAGGCCCCTTTCGTCAGTGGTGGTGTCAGGACAGCACCGTGGGCGGTGACCAGGAGGTCACCGCCCACGGTACTGGTTCGGCTGGTGGGCGCAGCTGCGAACCGACGAGGATCGCAGCTGCGCGGACCCAGTGGGGTGCAAGGAGGTCGCCCTCCTTGCATCAACGATCAGTCACGCGGCTTCTCGACCATCTCGTAGGTCTCGATGTGGTCACCGATCTGGATGTCGTTGTAGTTCGCAACCGTCAGACCACACTCGAAGCCCTCGCGCACCTCGGAGGCGTCATCCTTCTCACGTCGCAGCGAGGCGATGCTCGTCTCGCGGACCACGACACCGTCGCGGACCAGGCGAGCCTTCGCATTGCGCTTGATGGTGCCGTCGAGCACCATGCAGCCTGCGATGTTGCCGAACTTGGAGCTGCGGAAGATCTCGCGGATTTCCGCGGTACCCATCGCCTTCTCCTCGTAGATCGGCTTGAGCATGCCCTTGAGCGCGGCCTCGATCTCGTCGATCGCGTCGTAGATGACCGAGTAGTACCGGACATCCACGCCCTCCGCGTCAGCCATCTTGGCGGCGTGCGGCGTGGGCCGCACGTTGAAGCCGATGATGACTGCCTTGGAGGCGGCGGCCAGCGAGACATTGGTCTCGGTGATCGCACCGACACCGCGGTCGATGACGCGCAGGTCGACCTCGTCGCCCACGTCGATCTGGGACAGCGCGTCCTCCAGGGCCTCGACGGAACCAGCGCCGTCGCCCTTGAGGATGAGCAGCAGCTCCTGCGTCTCGCCCTTCTCCAGCTGCTCGAAGAGCTGGTCGAGGGTCTTGCGGCGCGAGCCCTTGGCCTGCGCTGCGGCACGCATGCGCGCCTCGCGCTTGTCAGCGATCTGGCGAGCCATCCGGTCGTCGTCGACGACCAGGAAATTGTCACCGGCGCCAGGCACGGAGGTGAGTCCGAGCACCTGGACGGGCATCGACGGGGGCGCCTCGGTGACGGTCTCGCCCTTGTCGTTGATCATGGCACGGACGCGGCCGTGGGCCGAACCGGCCACGATCGAGTCACCCTTCTTCAGGGTTCCGCGCTGGATCAGGACGGTCGCGACCGGGCCACGGCCCTGGTCGAGGTGCGCCTCGATCGCCACGCCCTGGGCGGGCATGTCGGGATTGGCGCGCAGGTCGAGGGCGGCATCGGCGGTGAGCACGATGGCCTCGAGCAGCTCGTCCAGACCGGTGCGCTGCACGGCGGAGACGTCGACGAACATGGTGTCGCCGCCGTACTCCTCGGGCACCAAGCCGTACTCGGTGAGCTGTCCGCGCACCTTGCTCGGGTCCACGCCCTCCTTGTCGACCTTGTTGACCGCGACCACGATCGGCAGCTCGGCCGCCTGGGCGTGGTTGAGCGCCTCGATCGTCTGGGGCATGACGCCGTCATCGGCAGCCACGACGAGCACTGCGATGTCGGTGGCCTTGGCACCACGGGCACGCATGGCCGTGAAGGCCTCGTGACCCGGGGTGTCGATGAAGGTGATCTTGCGATCCTCGTCGTCGACCGTGGTCTCCACCTGGTAGGCACCGATGGCCTGGGTGATGCCGCCAGCCTCGCCGCCCTGCACATTGGCATGGCGCAGCGCATCCAGCAGCTTGGTCTTGCCATGGTCGACGTGACCCATGACGGTGACGGCCGGCGGACGGGGAGCCAGGTCCTCGTCGTCGCCGAGGTCCTCGCCGAACTCCAGGTCGAAGCTCTCCAGCAGCTCGCGGTCCTCGTCCTCGGGCGAGACGACCTCGAGCTTGTAGTTCAGCTCGGCACCCAGCACCTCGAGGGTGTCGTCGGCCACCGACTGGGTGGCGGTGACCATCTCACCGAGGTTGAACAGCACCTGCACCAGCTGCGCCGGCTCGACATTGATCTTCTCGGCGAGGTCGGTCAGCGAGGCACCGCGACGTAGGCGCACGGTCTCGCCATTGCCCTGACGGATGCGCACGCCACCGATCGACGGCGCCTCCATCTCGTTGAACTCTTGCCTGCGCTGCTTCTTGCTCTTGCGCCCGCGACGGGACTGGCCACCGCGACCGAAGGCACCCTGGGTGCCCGAGCCACCGCGACCGCCGCGTCCGCCGCGACCGCCACCGACCGGACCGGTGCCACCGAAGCCGGGACGGCCACCGCCGCCACCGCCGCCACCACCGGGGCGGCCGCGGCCGGGGCCGCCGCCGGGACGACCACCACGGGCAGGAGCACCGACGGCGGCATTCTGCACCTTGGGCATCATCGCGGGATTGGGGCGGGGCATGCCCGAGACGCCACCGGAACCACCGGGACGGGGCATGCGGTTCTCGCCGCCGCCGGCACCACCGGGACGCGCGCCCGGACGGGCACCCGCCGGTGCGCCGGGACGGGGGGCGCCGCCACCCTGGCCCTCGGGACGGGGGCGACGAGCGCCCATGCCCTGGGAGGAGGCGAAGGGATTGTTGCCAGGACGCGGGGCACCACCCGGGCGGGGCGCACCGGGACGCGGGGCACCACCCGGACGCGGGGCGCCACCGGGACGCGGAGCCGCACCCTGGGCGGGGCGACGCGGACCGGGGGTGGCACTGGTGGGCAGGCCTGCCGAGCCACCCGGACGCGGAGCCTGGGCACCGGGACGGGGGGCGGCGGGACGCTGCTGCTCAGGACGCTGCTGCTCGGGGCGCGGTGCCCGGGCCTGCGGCTGGGCCGGCGTGGGCGCATTGGGGGCACTGCCCGGACGGGCACGCTCACCGGGTCGCGCCGAAGGGGTCTTCGGGGCGGCCGGCTGCGCGGCAGCAGGCTGCTCTGGCGCCGGGGCGGCCTCGGCCTGCGACGCGCTGGCCTTGGGCTGCTCGGCGACCGGCTCGGCAGCGGCCGGGGCGCTCGCCTGCGGCTGGGCAGGCTTCTGGGTCGCGGCCGGGCCGGGACGGCCAGCACCGGGGCGGCCCATCTGACCGGGCTTGGGTGCAGCACCGGGACGGGGCCCGGGGGTTGCCACGGGGCCCTGGCCGGAAGTACTGGGAGCGCCATTGCCCTGGGGCTTGCTGCCCTGGATCTGGTCGCGGAGGCGACGCACGACTGGCGCTTCGATGGTTGACGACGCGGACCGGACGAATTCGCCCATGTCCTTCAGCGTCTTGAGGACGTCTTTGCTTTCGAGTCCGAGCTCCTTAGCGAGCTCGTAGACGCGGACCTTTGCCACTACTCTCCTTCAGGTCCGGGTCTTTGCACGACGCCGGACCAGTTAGTTGGTGTTGATGCTCATTGGTGATTACTCATCGAGTGGTCATGAGCGTTAGCCCACTTTCTGGTCAGCCCCAGCAGCGGGTGCAGGGGCTTTTTGGTAGATCCGACTCGGGGATCCGAGCGGACGCGCGCTGTCCATGTTACCGCGAAGGGCCACTTCAGGGCCAATGGCGCAGTCAGGCCGTGACTGGAGGCGGGAGGACGCGCCGCCGGAAGGACCGGGCGAAGCCCCCCTTGCGGGCGGCCAGCTCGGCACACTGCGGGTCGCGGTGAAGCCACGCTCCCCTGCCCGGCATCCGTCGGGCCGGGTCGGGCACCACCTGACCGTCGACCACGACGTGGCGCAGGAGCTGGTCCTGCGCGTCCGTGCGACGGCATCCCACACAGGTACGTACTGGCTGATCCACCGCTCCATCCTACCGTTCGTGCCTGGCAGTGGCGGCGACGGCCAGAGGCTGCGAGCAGGCTCGCAGCCCCTGGCCCACCGGTCCTGCCGTCAGTTCTGCGGGGCGGCGTCGGAACGGATGTCGATGCGCCAGCCCGTCAGCCGGGCGGCCAGGCGGGCGTTCTGCCCCTCCCGGCCGATGGCCAGGCTCAGCTGGTAGTCGGGAACCACGACGCGGGCCGCGCGGGCGGCCGCGTCGACCACGGTCACCTTGCTCACCTTGGCCGGGCTGAGGGCCTGGGCGACGAACTCGGCCGGGTCCTCCGACCAGTCGATGATGTCGATCTTCTCGTCATTCAGTTCGCTCATCACCGCCCGCACGCGCTGGCCCATGGGGCCGATGCAGGCACCCTTGGCCGAGACGTCGGGATTGTGGCTGACGATGGCGATCTTGGTGCGGTGACCGGCCTCGCGGGCGATCTCCTTGATCTCCACCACGCCCTGCTCGATCTCCGGCACCTCCAGGGCGAAGAGCTTCTTGACCAGCCCGGGGTGGGTGCGCGAGACGACCACCTGGGGTCCGCGGGCCTCGCGTCGCACGCTCACCACGAACACGCGCAGGCGCTTGCCGTGCGTGTACTCCTCGCCGGGGGCCTGCTCGGCCAGCGGCATGATGGCCTCCATCTTGTCGCCCAGGGCCACCCGGATGGTGCGCGAGTCCCGGTCCTGCTGGACGGTTCCCAGCAGGATGTCGCCCTCGCTGGCGGCGAAGTGGCCGTACTTGCGCTCGTCCTCGGCCTCGCGCAGTCGCTGGAAGATCACCTGGCGGGCTGTGGAGGCGGCCACGCGACCGAAGTCGCGCGGGGTGTCGTCGTACCAGCCGACGGTCTGGCCCCCCTCGTCCTTCTCGGGGGCCAGGACCGCGAACCGTCCGCTCTTGCGGTCGAGCTCGACCCGTGCGCCGCGGATGGCGTGCTGGGTCTTGTCATAGGCATTGAGCATCGCGTCCTCGAGGGCCTGGACCAGATAGTCCAGGGGGATCTCCTTGTCGCGCTCGATCGCCCGCAGGGCAGCCATGTCGATGTCCATCAGTTCTCCTCCTCGTCCGCATCCTCGTCATCGCCGAGCTCGTCGAGCTCGGGATCGGACTTGCGGTTCATCTCCACCTGCACGGTGGCCTTCGTGATTTCGTCAAGGGCCAGCTCGCGACTGGTCGGGGCATCCTTGGGCAGCTTCTTGCCCGGCTCGGGCTCGAGCGCCACGACCACGCGGGTCTCGTCGGCCTCGGTGATGCGACCGCGCACCTGGCTGCCGTCGAGCAGGATGGCCAGCACCAGACGGCCGATGTTGCGGCGGAAGTGCTTGGCCTGCGTCAGCGGCTTGCCGACGCCGCGGGAGCTCACCTCGAGGGTGAAGGGCGCATCGCCGATATCGGGCGAGGCGTCCAGCTCGTCGGAGATGTCGCGGGTGGCGGCGGCGATGTCGTCGAGCAGTGGACCGCGCCCCAGGGGGCCGTCGCCGTCCACCGTGATGCGCAGCACCTTGCGCTTGCCGGCGGGGATGATGTCGAGGGAGTCCAGTTCCAGCCCGTGGTGGGCCAGGACCGGGGTGATGATGGGCGTCACGACGCTTTCCTTCACGTCTTGCCACCTTCCAGTTGTGATCCAGTTGTGTTGGATGAAGTTGTGGTCGGCTTCCTGCGGCACGGGCACTGCCCGATGCGCACGATCCCCCGCCCGGGGGCGAAGGATCCCGTCAATCCTACCGGCTGGCGACGACCGCCCCGGCTCACGCGACCCACCCCACTAGGATCGTGCTCATGCCGCCCGCCCCCGAGACTGGATTGCGCCCCACCCGCCGGGCCCTGCTCGCCACCGCACTGGCCGGCACCACACTGGCAGGCACCACCGGATGCGTGGCCTCCCCGACCGTGGAGCCCCGGGCAGGACGCGGTAGCCGGGCCAGTGCCAGCCCCAGCACCGACCCCCAGGCCGAGCGGGCCCTGCTCCTCGAGCAGTCCCTGGCAACCCAGGCCCGTGCGGTGCTCGACCACGCGAAGGCCTTGGCCGTCCCGGGCCCCCAGCAGGCCCGTCTGCGAGCCCTCGCCGCGGCCCACGGTGCCCATGCCGAGCTCCTGCGCAGCAGCCTGGTGGTGCAGCCCTCTGCCACCCCGGCTCCGGCGCCGGTCGGGAAGGACTGGACGTCTGCCGCCCAGCAGCTGGCCGCGCAGGAGGCCTCGGCGCACACCCAGCACCTGGCCGCGCTCGGCCGCACCCCGGCCGGCCCTCCGGCCCTGCTGCTGGCATCCCTGGCGGTCTTCTGCCAGGCCGCTCCCACCGCCTGGGGCGTGGCCGCCGTGACGATGGACCCGTCCACGGCGGCACCGGGCACCGAGACCGAATCGCTGCAGGTGCTGCTCAGTCGGCTGCGCGCGCTGGTGGAGGGCCTGCAGGTGGGATGCGGCCAGGTGCGTCCCACCGACGCGCGCGCCACCGACGGGCGCACCCGCCTCCCGCGGGCCATGGAGCTTCGCGACCAGGTGGCGCAGTGGATCGTCGAGGCCGGGGCGGCGGTACCCCCGGCCGAGCTGTCCTATCGGATGCCCGGCCCGCTCACCGACGCCCGCTCGGTGTTGGCCACCTGGACCCAGCTGGAGTCCCTCGTGCTCGATGCCGCCACCCGGCTGGCGGGCGCCAGCCCTGCCGGTGCCCGACGGGTGCGCGCCCTGGGGATGGCCCGGGGCCAGGCCGCTCGCCTGGACCAGCTCGGGGCGCCGCTGCCGGTCTGGCCGGGATGGAGTGCCGCGAGCGCCTGAACCGGCCGGTCCGGGCAACGCCCACAGCCCGCGTCCGGACCTCCAGGGCTCACAGCAGCAGCTGCACGCTGTCCAGCGCCAGCTTCGCCGCCAGCAGGGCGATGACCACCAGGAAGACCTTGCGGACGAAGGCATTGCCCCGACGCACCGCGGTGCGCGCGCCCAACAGCCCACCGCACAGGTTCGCGGCGGCCATCGTCAGCGCCAGGCCCCAGACCACGTGCCCGCTGTGGGCGAAGACGGCAATCGCGGACAGATTGGTGGTGAGGTTCGCGAGCTTGGTCAGCGTGGTGGCCTGCAGGAAGCCGTAGCCCAGCACCGAGACCAGGGCGATGGTGAAGAAGGTCCCGGTTCCCGGGCCCACCAGCCCGTCATAGAGCCCGATGCCGCCACCGATCAGCACCATCCGTCGCGTGTGGGCCCGCGAGGAGTGCCTCAGCTCCTGGCGCAGCCCCAGCTGGGGTCGTCGCACCGTGTAGCCGCCGACCACCAGCACGACCACCAGCAGCAGCGGCGTGAACCACTGCTTGGGGAAGTGTTGCGCCAGCTGGGCGCCGCAGACCGAGCCGAGGCCGGCGGTGGCCATCAGCGGCAGGGCGCTGGACCAGTCGACGGTGACGGTGCGCAGGTGGTTCAGGGTCGCCATCAAGGTGCCGGCGCTGGCCGGCACCTTGTTGGTGCCACCCAAGGTGGCCACTGGGGTGTCGTCCGGCATTCCGATCACCAGCGCGGGCAGCTGGACCAGTCCTCCCCCACCGACCACGGCATCGATCCAGCCGGCGACGAGGGCGGCCAGCACGAGCATCGCCACGACGCCCAGGGCGAGCTCGGTGCCCACGGGCTGCCCCCCGTCAGTCGGGCCAGCGCCGCCGGGCGCCGGACAGCTCATCGAGGCCGGGGCCGCCCCGCCACTCCATCAGCCGCGAACCTCCTTGAGCACCTCGGCCAGGACGTCCTCGCTGGCGACAGTGCGCTTCTCGCCGCTGGCGCGGTCACGCAGCTCCACCAGGCCATTGGCCAGGTCGCGGCCGACCACCACGGTGGTGGGCATGCCGAGGATCTCGGAGTCGGCGAACTTCACGCCCGGGCTGGCCTTGCGGTCGTCGTAGAGCACGTCCAGGCCGGCCTCGGAGAGCTCGGTGGCGAGCTTCTCTGCGAAGTCGAAGATCTCCGCCCCCTTGCCGGTGGCCATCACCTCGACGTCATAGGGCGCCAGCGAGCGGGGCCAGCTCAGGCCCTTCTCGTCGCTGGTGCCTTCGGCCACCGCGGCCACGGCGCGGGAGACGCCGATGCCGTAGGAGCCCATGGTGACGGTGACCAGCTTGCCGTTCTGGTCGAGCACCTTCAGGCCCAGCGAGTCGGCATACTTGCGGCCGAGCTGGAAGATGTGGCCCATCTCGATGCCGCGGGCCAGGCTCATCGGTCCCGAACCATCGGGGGCCGGATCGCCCTCCCGCACCTCGGCGACGTCGATGACACCGTCGGGGGTGAAGTCGCGGCCACAGACCAGGTCGATGACGTGGTGCTCGTGGCGGTTGGCGCCGGTCACCCAGCGGGTGCCGTCGACCACGCGGGGATCGACCAGGTAGCGCACCTTGGACGCGTTCTTCTCGCCCAGCACCTCGGGGCCGATGTAACCCTTCTGGAGCAGCGGATTGGCGGCGAAGTCCTCCTCGGTGAAGGGCTCCACCACGGCGGGCTCGACCGCGGCCTCCAGACGCTTCTCGTCCACGGCGCGGTCACCGGGCAGCCCGATGGCCAAGACCTCGACGGTGCCGTCGGGATGCGCCAGCTTGAAGACCACATTCTTCAGCGTGTCGGCGCCGGTCCACTCACGGTCGCTGCGGGCGTGGTCACGGTTCAGCCAGGTCACCAGGGTCTCGATGGTGTCCGCGCCGGGGCTCGGCTCGACGTGTGCGGCGGGGGCGCCCTCGATCGGCTGCGGCTCGGGCGCGGCGATGCGGACGGCCTCGACATTGGCGGCATAACCACCGGGCGAGCGCACGAAGGTGTCCTCGCCATTGGGTGCCACGGCGAGGAACTCCTCGCTCTTGGAACCGCCCATGGCACCGGCCATGGCCTGCACGATGACATAGTCGAAGCCCAGGCGGTCGAAAATCCTGATGTAGGCCTCGCGGTGCTTCTGGTAGCTCGCCTCCAGGCCAGCATCATCGACGTCGAAGGAGTAGGAGTCCTTCATCACGAACTCGCGCCCGCGCAGGATCCCGGCGCGCGGACGGGCCTCGTCGCGGTACTTGTTCTGCACCTGGTAGAGCGACAGCGGAAGGTCCTTGTAGGAGCTGTAGATGTCCTTGACCATGAGGGTGAACATCTCCTCATGGGTGGGGCCGAGCAGCAGGTCGGCGCCGCGACGGTCCTTGAGGCGGAAGAGGTTTTCGCCGTACTCGGCCCAGCGGCCGGTGGCCTCATAGGGCTCGCGCGGCAGCAGGGCCGGGAACTGGACCTCCTGCGCCCCGATTGCATCCATCTCCTCGCGGACGATCGTCTCCACCTTGTGCAGCACCTTGAGTCCCAGCGGCAGCCAGGAGTAGATGCCGGGCGCGACGCGGCGGATGTAGCCGGCGCGCACCAACCAGCGGTGGCTGGGTACCTCGGCGTCGGCCGGATCGTCGCGCAGGGTGCGGACGAACAGAGAACTCATGCGGGAGATCATTCGGGACTTTCCTCCTGCCCCACCGGCACGTGACGTCCGCCTGCCAGGAACACCCTCGGCTGCCCTTCAGCCTGGCGTCGTGGAGCGGGCCAAGCCTATCCGTCACAGGCCCGCCGCGCCTGCCCGTTGCGCAGCGTCCCGGACGGATCCTCCGGCCCAGACTGGCAGACTTCCAACCTTCCGCGCGGGCCCAGACTGGAAGATGTCCAACTTTCCTTACGGGCTTGGCATTGCGGGGCCTTTCCGGCATGATTGGCCTGAAGCACCTGCGTGGTATCCCCCGAGACCGCACAGGTGCTCTCTTTGTGTGCGGGCCACTCGAACAGGGACGCGAGGTGGCCGGACGGGACCCTGCCGGCCTGCTCAGTAGAGCACGGTGGCCAGCGTCCCCTCCTGCTCGAAACCGACCCGCCGGTAGAGCTTCAGGGCAACGGAGTTGTAGTCGTTGACGTACAGGCTCACCGTGCCCCAGCGGGCCCGACACAGCTCCACGACGCCAGCCATCGCACCGGCCGCCAAGCCCCGGCCGCGCAGGTCGGGACGCATCCAGACACCTTGGACCTGACAGACCTGACCACTGGCACAGCCCACGTCGGACTTGTAGACCACCCGACCGTCCTCCACGATGCCGAAGGCGCGCTGCTCCTCGATGGTGCACTGCACGTGGCGCCGGTAACTGCCGCTGGACTCCAGCGGACTCACCCCCACTTCTTCGGTGTACATCGCCACGGCGGCCTCGAAGTAGCTGTCGAAGTCGGCCATCGTGATCGGGCGCACCCGCTCGTCGACGCCCACCTGCGGGGTCTCGCGGATCGCCATCAGGGGCTGGACTGGCCGCATGTCACGCACGCTGGACCACTGCCCTCCCCAGTGTTGGCTCAACCCCTCCCACAGGGCGATGGTGGGCTCTGCCACACCCATGATGGAGGCCGAACGACGGTGCGGTCCCAGATAGCGCACATAGGCATCGAGTGCCTCGGCGTCGGCGTCCACCGCCACCAGGTTCGAGCCCAGGTGGGCAAGGCTCACCAGCTCGCCGTCGCGCTCCCAGCCGACCACCTGGCATCCGAGCAGCCAGGGGTCGAGGCCGGCCCGCGAGATGCGGGAGCGGACGAAGACATTGGCGACCCGATTGCGGTCGAGCAGGGCGAGGGCCTCGTCGAGGTCCTGGTTGTCCAGTACCCGCAGTACTCCGGAGGAGGGACGGGCCCGCTCCACCTCAGCTGACCTGGACCTGGGGCTGGCCCACTTCGCCCATTTCTGCAGCAAGACGGTTCGCCTCCTCGATGAGGGTCTCGACGATCTGCTCCTCCGCAACCGTCTTGACGACCTCGCCGCGGATGAAGATCTGGCCCTTGCCATTGCCTGCGGCCACGCCCAGGTCGGCTTCGCGTGCCTCACCGGGACCGTTGACGACACAGCCCATCACGGCCACGCGCAGCGGGGCGGTCATGCCCTCCAGGCCGGCGCTGACCTTGTCGGCCAGGCCCCAGATGTCCACCTGGGCACGGCCACAGCCGGGGCAGGAGACGACGTCGAGCTTGCGGGGGCGCAGGTTGAGCACCTCCAGCATCTTGGTGCCCACCTTGACCTCCTCGACCGGATCGGCCGACAGGGAGACGCGGATGGTGTCGCCGATGCCCTCGGCCAGCAGGATGGAGAAGGCCGCGGTGGACTTGATGGTGCCCTGGAAGGCGGGGCCGGCCTCGGTGACACCCAGGTGGAGCGGCACGTCGGTCTGCGCCGCCAGCAGGCGGTAGGTCTGGACCATGGTGATCGGGTCGTTGTGCTTGACCGAGATCTTGTAGTCCTTGAAGCCAATCTCCTCGAACACGCTCGCCTCCCACAGGGCCGACTCGACCAGCGCCTCGGGGGTGGCCGAGCCGTACTTCTTCATCAGGCGCGGGTCGAGGGAGCCGGCATTGACGCCGATGCGCAGGCTCACTCCAGCGTCGCTGGCCGCCTTGGCGATCTCGGCAACCTTGTCATCGAACTTCTTGATGTTGCCGGGGTTGACGCGCACCGCGGCGCAGCCGGCGTCGATGGCGGCGAAGACGTACTTCGGCTGGAAGTGGATGTCGGCGATCACCGGGATGGCGGACTTCTTGGCGATGATCGGCAGCGCCTCGGCGTCGTCCTGGCTGGGGCAGGCCACGCGCACGATGTCACAACCGGCCGCGGTCAGCTGGGCGATCTGCTGCAGCGTCGCGTTGATGTCGGTGGTCTTGGTGGTGGTCATCGACTGCACCGAAATGGGGTGGTCGCTGCCCACCCCCACCTTGCCGACGTGGATCTGGCGGGTTTGGCGACGGGGGGCCAGGACGGGCGCGGGGAGTGCGGGCATGCCAAGTGCGACGGTCATGGTGCCAACAGTAGTGGACGGCCGAAGGGCCGCAGGAGCAACTTCCTGCGGCCCTTCTCATTCCCTCAGCTGGCCTTTGGCCGCCGGGCTGGTGTCACGACTTGCTGGGGTTCTTGATGGTCACCCGGGTCTGCTCCAGCACCGTGCCGTCGCGCACGATGACGGCCGAGGCGGTGGTCCAGCTGGGCTCGCGCGGCGAGTCATAGCCCTTGGCGGCATCGACGGTGATGGTGCGCTGCCTGCCCTTCCAGGTGGCGGTGACCTGCAGCTTGTCGCCGCTCTGGGCGCCGGCAACGTCGAAGTAGAACCACTTGCTGTTCGCGCCGCTGGTGAGCGTGGGCAGCGGGGCGCTCTTGATGCCGACGAGCACCGGGTCGTGGTCGCTGGCGCCGTAGGCGGTCGGGGCGTAGAAGTCCACGATGTTGTAGTTGCGGCGGGAGTACTGCATGGCCACCGACTCGTCGCCGTTGATGTTGAGGTCATCGGCGCCGGTGACCATCGTCAGCGCCGCGGCATTGGCCAGCGCATGGTCGAGCGAGCCCAGTCGTCCGCCGAACTGGTAGCTGGTGGACTCCGGGTTGAACTGGCGCACCAGGTCGGTGAAGCCGGCCTGCTCGAGGATGGTGATGGGGGTCTCCTCGGTGTAGGCGTTGAAGTCACCCACCAGGAAGACCGGCTCGCCGGGCCACATCTGCTCGGTCCAGGCGGTCAGGTCGCGGGCCTGCTCCTCGCGGGAGGGATTGCTCAGACCCTGGCCGGTGCCGTCGTCAACGCCCGAGCCCTTGCTCTTGAAGTGGTTGGCCACGACGGTGAAGCTCTCGCCGCTGGCCACCGAGGTGAACTTCTGTCCCAGCGGCTGGCGGGCATTGGCGAAGTCGGGGCTGTCGAGCACCACCGAGGCGTCGGTGGGGGTCACCTTCGCGGTCTTGTAGATGAAGGCGGTCCGGATGACGTCCTCGCTGGCAGGCAGCACGGCCGGGCTGGGGACATAGGCGTAGGTGCCGGCGCCGACCCTGGCATTGAGGGCCTCGACCAGGGTCTTGAGGGCGGCGTCGCGCTCGTGGCCGAAGCGGGCCGAGTTCTCCACCTCCATCAGGCCGACCACGTCGGCATCGAGCATCTGCAGGGCGGCGACGATCTTGGCCTGCTGGTCGGCCAGTGCGGTGGGGGTGTGGGCGCCGCGCACGGTGCAGCCATTGGCGCCCACGGGGGTGTCGTAGATGTCCTTGTAGCCGGCGCAGCCCTCCTCGTCCTGCCCGAGGTCGGTGAAGTAGTTGAGCACGTTCATGGCGCCCAGCTTGAGGTCTCCCCTGACGGCCGGGGCCGCGGTGGGACGGTCGTTCTCGGTGGACAGCGGGTCGTTGGCGTCGGTGGCGCCGACGATCTGGTCGACGGGCTGGTAGTTCCACTGGAAGCGGTAGTCCAGGATGACCGGCAGGGTGAAGCTGACCTGGGAGTCGGTGCGCATCGGCTCGTCCTGGCTCAGGTAGGGCAGCGGGCTCTTCTGCGCGGTGGTGTTGCGCAGGTAGTCCCAGCTGGAGCCGTCGTCCAGGGTGATGTAGCGCTTGGCCTGCTCGGCCTCGAAGACGGCCGCCTCGGCGGGGGCGACGCGGTCGGTGGCGGCCCACAGCGGCTCGCCACCGGGAGTCAGGCCGATCTGGCCATAGTTGTTGAGCGCGTAGTTGTTGGTGATCGTGTACTCGCCCTTGGGGAGCACGAGCATGCCCTCATAGGCCTCCTTGTCCGCGTCGGTGGCGGGCAGGGTGGCCAGCTCGGTGGGCGCGACCGGGTCGCAGTCCGTGGCCGGGGCAAGTTCGGGCTTGGTGATCTGGGTGAGCTTGTTGAACTCGGCCGGGATTCCGGTGACGGTCCAGCACTGGCCCGGCTCCACCGTGGGGGCGCTGCCGGTGTAGACGAAGATGCCGTCGGAGGCCTGGCCGGCCGCCTTGGCGGTGCCGCCGCTGCCGGGGGTCTGCAGGTAGAAACCGTTGAAGCCGCCGGTCGGGTAGCTCGCGGTCACCACGCCGGTGGTGGTGATGCTCTGGCCGGCCAGCGGGGTGGCATCGCCCGTGCCCTGGATCTCGGCGATGGAGACCGTGCGGGCAGGGGTGGGGGTGGGATCGGTGGTGGGGGTCGGATCGGTGGGTGCGGGGTCGACCACGCCGCCCTGGCTCTCGGGGCTGGGGGCGCCGGTGGTGAAGTCGGCCCGGTTGACGTCGGTGTCGGCACCGGCGGAGCGGCTGATCGAGGTGCTGTTGGACGGGGCGGGGGCGGCGGTGCCCTCCACCTTCGTCGCGCCGCCGAAGCCGACCAGGTCGACCACGGTGCCGTCGGCGCGCACCAGCTCGACGCTGCCGGCGGTGGCGCTCATCGCGGTGCTGCAGGTGACGTCGGGGGTCGGGAGCGCCTGGGTGCCGCCAGTGCCCTTGGCCTGCTGCACCAGGAAGTGCGCGCCAGGGGCGATGCTGCCGGTCAGGCTGCAGCTGACGCCGGGGTTGCCAGCGGCGGAGTAGTAGTTGAGCTTCCAGCCGGACAGGTCGACGGCGGTGGTGCCGGGGTTGAGGAGCTCGACGAAGTCGTGGGTGAGGGTGGCACCGGAGTTGCCCCCGCCGCCGTAGACCTCGTTGATGACCGGTGCGCCGTTGGCGGCCAGGGCCGGCGTGGCCAGGACGGTCTGGGCGGCCAGGCCGAGGGCCATCAAGGTCGCGGCCGCGCCGAGGGGGCGGCGAGCAGATGTGTGCTGCATGGGATCTCCATCACGCGGGGACGAGGGGGTGTTGCGAGTGCCTCGCACAGGCTATCGACGCTGCCCGCGGGCCGGGGCACCACCCTGCGGGCCCGACCCCGAGAATTCATCTGGCCGTCATGGGCCCCATCGCTTCACGGGGCCCCGGCAGGGTTCGTGGCTGCCCATGGCAGCCCGGCGGCAGCCTGGGCCGCCCGCGGTGGGTCATGCGTGAGGTGCGTGAGCATCCTCAACCGCCGATGAGCGCACGTCCCAGCCAACCAGCTGTAGAGCATGCGGACTGAGGCTCTCGGGTGATCGGGGTTCGCCATGGGGCGGTTCTTGACACCATTTCTATCCTCAGGGTGATTCGCCCAGCTGGTTGGTACGAGGGAATCCGTGGCTGCTTCAGCGTCGCTACTTCAAATCGATAGAGGACGTCGAGAGCGTCGCCACTTTCCTCATGGCCCTGAGGAAGGGACGTCAGCCGTTTTGCGACCCAGTCCACGTCTGTCGCGACAAGGACCTTGGCCGGACGGCTTACCCCAGTGGATACGATGAGTCCAAGCGGCAGAGGATCGTGGCCGTGATGTCGCAGGACGCCGAGGAGGCTTTGTCGTGTACCTGAGTAATGTGTGTGTCCGCGGGATGCGCGGCGCGGTTGACGGCCCCCTGGAACTCAGGATCCCGGGGCGTTTTACCGTCATCGCGGGCCCAAACGGCGGCGGCAAGACCACCCTGACGGACGCGATCTACCTCAGCCACGGCAAGCGCTTTCCCCACCTCCCGAGGCACTCCGCAGCGGCGCTCGGCATGGGAGATCGCGACATTGAGGTGGCATACCGTTTCGAGGACGAACCCGACAAGGAGGGCCCACTCGGGCAGCAGTTGCAGGCGCAAGGTGGGCGCCTCGCCCCAGGGACTGTCGCTGCCGAGTGGTCGCGAACGCTGCACCGCGACCTCGGCTTCATCTCGACGAGCGCACTCGGTGCCGTTAGCGAGGTGGAGCCGCGTACCCGACTCGTCTACCTGCCGGCGTGGCGCAACCCCATCGAAGAACTAGCGCGCCGTGAGACCCGCGTCTTGGTCGAGTTGCTCCGTGCACAGCAGCAGAACCGCGGCCGCGGACGCGACTTGTCCCGGTTGCGGGGCCGGGCGTCGGGCCTTCTCGACGCCCTTGCGACAGATGAGATACTTGCTGGCCTTGAGGCCAGGGTCGGCGAGCAACTTCGCGCGCTGTCAGCAGGCGTGTCCCGCAATTGGCCCTACATCCGCGGCCAGGTCGTCGATGACCGCTATTTGGCGCGCGTGCTGGAGTTGATGCTCTCCTCGTCGGAAGGACGTTCTAACGCGCTTCCCCTTGAAGTCGCCGGGCTGGGCTATGTCAACCTGCTGCACATCGCAGTAACTCTCGCGGCCATCCCAGACTCCACGCAGATAGCGAGGGCGGTAGCGGACGTCACCGCAGGTTCGACGGGACGGTCGGCTGTGGATGACGACGGTACGACCGCCAGCGAGCTTGAGGATGCGGAACGGACCCTGCGACAGGCTCGCGTCGAGAGCGAGAGTGTCGAGGATTCCTTCTATCCTGACGGACCCTTCCACGTCACTGTGGTCATCGAAGAACCCGAAGCCCACTTGCACCCGCAGCTACAGCACTCCCTCGTCCGCTACCTGCGCCGACAGGTCGAACAGCGCCCTGAGCTTCAGGTCATCCTGTCCAGCCACGCCACAGACATCATAACTTCGTGCGATCCAACTGAGCTCGTCATCGCTCGCCGAGACGGCACCGGAGGACGAGTCTGCCGAGCCGTGGCCGACATCCCCTTGGGCAAGAACTCAGCTGAGGTGCTGCGTAAGGCTCGACTTCATTTGGATGCCAGCAGGTCAGCCTCTCTCTTCGCCGACCGTCTCCTGCTCGTCGAGGGCGTCACCGAGGCGGCGGTGCTTCGCGAGTTCGGCTGGGCGTGGGCCCAAGATGACCATGACAAGCAGTCGTTCGTTGACGCGCTGAGCATCGTGCCGATGGGAACGAAGGTGGGCCCATGGGCGGTTCGCCTGCTCGCCACCCCGGGCCACGAATTGTGCAGCCGTCTGGCCGTTCTACGCGACAGCGACCTTGACTTCGACCAGACCCCGACCCTGCCCCCGTGGGCCGACGAACACGACCCGCACGTCTTGCTAGTCGAACACAGTCACCCGACGCTGGAGCCTCAACTGACCGAGGGCAACGAGTCCCTGGTCACAGCCGCTTTGACGGACATCAACGTGGCCGTCCCCGAGCAGGTCACACCGCAGACGATCAGAGACCTGTTCCGCGGCAAACACAAAGATGGCAAGGAGACGGTGCCCGCAGGCGCAGCAGCAGCCCGCAAGGGCGAGTTTGCAGAGGCCCTCGCCGGCCGGCTCCGCGACAACCGGGAGCTCATCGGCGCCGAGGTTCGCGTGCCAGCGCCGATCGAGCGCGTCTTCGACTTCCTCTACCCGACGCCTGAGCCAGCCGTCGAGGCCGAGGACGTTTCGAGCGCCGAGCCGGACATCCAGCTTTGAGCAAGGCACTCAGCCACGCCGGCGTCATCGACGACCTAACCAACGAGCAGCGCCTCGCCGCAGCCACCTCGCAGACCAACCTGTTTATTGAGGCAGGCCCAGGCACGGGCAAAACCACGGTGTCCGCGCAGCGCTTCGGGGTGCAACTGTTCTCCGCAGCGCACCGGCAAGACGCACGCGCGGTCGTAGCTGTCAGCTTCACCCGTGCCGCGACCTACAACCTGCGCCGACGCGTCCAACGGCTGTGGGGCCCCGCGGCCCTGACCTGGCCACACCGGATCGTCACCCTGGACGCGATAATGTGCGACCTTCTTCACGATTTGATGCGACAGCAACTCGTTGTCTGGCCGGATGCCTCCACGGTGTGGCCAGACGGGGATATCGCTCTGGACGTGCGGGATAGCTGGGCCTCGACGGGCGGAACGGTCTGGACTAAGTCCGTCTACGAGTTGTCCCTCGTCGGGCGCCAACTCAGGTTTCGCGAGACATTCGCTTCAGACTACGCCGCGCGGTTCCCTGCGGTAAGGGTGGTGCCCCTAATGAGGCAGGGCGTGTGTACCCACCAAGACGTTCGGGACATCCTTGCGCTCGCTCTCCAGAACCCACCTTCGGCAGCCCGGGTGCGGCAACGGCTCAGCGGTACGATGAGAGCCCTAATTGTCGACGAGGTCTTCGACGCCAACGACCTGGACATCGCCATCATCGAGGCCGCCATCACCGCTGGCGTTGCCGTCACCTTAGTCGGAGACCCATGGCAGGCCCTGTACTTATTCCGTGGCGCCCGTCCGCAGGCCATTCCCGAGCTTCTGGCACGGGCCGGAGTGGGCACTCGCAAACTCACCAAGTCGTTCCGGTGGCGGTCCGGGGAGCAGCACGACCTGGCCACTAACCTTCGGGCTGGACAAGGACTTGTCCTGCCGACCGGCTCATCTGAACTCGACGTCGACGTCGTGCTCGCCCTGCGGTGGGCTGAACTGTGGAACCTTGGTGGCGGAGTACTCCCGTTGGCGTTTCACGCCTTCAAAGGCGGCTACGAAGAGGCTGCGGCCACGTTGCTGCTCAACCACGTCACCCGGAACGTCTTCGACCTCGACGCCACATACCTGAACGATGCCCTGACCGCGCTGAACGTGCAGGACCGTGACGTCCCACGCGCGCTGGAACCAGCACTGCAAAGCGTCGTCGAAATCCTGCGCGCCGACGGCAAGGACGCGGTGAAATCCGCATACCTAAAGCTGGTGCAGGTCGTCGGCAGAGTGTCGGCGCGAGAGCTACGTCCGCCTAACCACCACCACACGAAGCGGCTCGCCCAGCTACAGGAACGACTGGTCTTTCCTGGGCGCCCAGTTCCAGGCCTGACGACGCACCAGGCCAAAGGTGGCGAGTGGGAGGTTGTCGGGCTTCGCCTGAAGGACGACGAGCGCAAAGCCTTGGCCGCCGGCCTCGACAGCGCCGACGACCTACATCGCAAGATCTACGTCGCCTGCACCCGGGCACGGGAGCGCACCGTGGAGATCGAGCCCGACCCGACGCCTGCATCCCGGGCGCCGAAGCGGGGACAAGGGCCGCGCTCGCGCACCTGAACGCGGTCCAGCAGCCGGGCCGTGAGCCGCACACGGGAGCGGCCATGGTTGTGACCCGATGGCGAGCGCCATGCGGTGCATCCGACAGTCGCCGGACACACCCACGTCTCGGACCACGGCCCCAACGCGGGCGCCGCGGAGGCTCTGTCCACCCAACGATCTCCAGCGGCACGGTTCCCCTCAATCTCCCACGCCCGCTGGCGTTGAAGCGCGACCAAACATCCGGAAATGCCGCATGTCTGGCTCAGGGCCGACAGTCGAGGCCAAGCACCTAGTGTGAGCTCATGATTCGCCTCGAGACAGTCACGATCAAGAGCACCGACGCGCCCGCCACTGCCCGGTTCTGGCGTGACCTCCTCGACTACCAGGTAGGCCCCAACCACAGCCAGTCGGTCCTGCTCGTCGGGGACGGTCCCACGCTGTTGATCCAGCCAGCGACCGAAGCACCGACAGGAGACAGGATCCACTTCGACCTGCGCACGGATGACCCAGCCCAGGCCATCGCAAAGGCACTCTCGTTGGGAGCCCGCCATGCCGACATCGGGCAGCTCGGAAACGAGGGCTGGACGGTCATGGCTGACCCCACCGGGAACTTGTTCTGCATCCTGCATCTTTCACCGGAAGAAGCCGAAGCGAATGCAGGATCACCAACCGCCATCGACTGACTCCACTCGATCCTGCCACCCGAGCCAACGTCCTGTCCTGCCGCGGGGTTCGCCTAGATTGGAAGCGCGTCGGCCACGCCAAGCAGTTCGCGAAGGGGAGCACATCCTCGGCCCTACCCAACAGCGAACAGCGCACCGGAGGACGACCACCGTGACTCGAGACCAAACCGCTCGCAGCGTGCTGCAAGGACAACTGGCCATCGAGTGGTCTTTTGCCAACGACTTCATCATCGGCAAGATCAGCCGAGACCTGGTCTGTCTGGAAGCCCACCCCTACCAGCCCCACGGTCCACGACACCGCTGACGGCTGGATCGCCGACTGGATCGACGAATCCGACACCCCAGCACCCCTGGGCACCGGCCACCATCGGCTGGCTCCTGTGGCACGTCGAGTGGTGGTGGACCACCACGCTCGCCCAAGTCGGCAACCAGCCGGTCACCGACCCGACCGACTTCCTCTGGAGCGGCGGCACCGACCGAATCGTGGAGCTCAAGGCGAAGTGGGACGAGGTCCTCGCGACGCGGTCGATGGACGAGCCGATCAGCTGGGTGATGCCCGAGCCCCAGCCGCTGGGGCGCGTCGCTGGATGGCTCAACTTCGAGCTGGCCAAGAACCTCGCCGAGATCAATCAGACGATGATGCTGCACGCCACCTTGTAGACATCCCCAACTGCCGCGGGTCTCGCGCAAGTTCTCGACCTCGATTGCCCACATGGTGCCGCTGGTGGCATCGCGTCTATCGGCGTTACTTGAGTCCCGAGCTGCTGCCTCTGAGAACGAGGCGGTGGCCAAGTATCGCTTGGCGTGGTTGCAGGGCAGTGTTGAGCAGGAGCTGCGCGGCTCGGCTTCCTTGTTCGCGGGCTCGGGCATCGATGGTGGTGAGATCGTGTTTCTGGGCGTCGATGGTCCCGTCGAACCCGGGGACCGCCACGTCCTCGCCGACGGTCACCCCACGGGATCGGAGTACGTCGCAGCAGCCGACGGCGAGCTGGTCTCCGACGCAGGCGAGCGCGGTCAGGTGGGAGAAGCGCTCAAGCGCAGCAGTCGCCGCGGCCGCGCCGGCTGCGCGGCTCCAGTGGGTGGCTTGGACGACCATGGAGGTTGCCACCTGGAGGCCTTCGACCAGACCGGTGAGCCGTGGCCACGCTCCGTGGGGTTCCTGATCTGCGACGTACTGGTCCC
>NZ_BAAGQL010000021.1:0-169752 GCF_054783495.1 Luteococcus sediminum
ACCCATCACAGCAGGACCACGGGCCGTTCTACGCCAGCGACGCGACGCTCTCCTTCACCACGAACCTTGAAGAGCCCTCAAAGTCCAGCGCCCTAGTGCCGATACGGGTGATCTCGGTCCACAGTGCGAGAGCCCAGCAAGCTCGCAGCCCGGTTTCTCCATTGGATTTTCGGGCTGTGTCGATGAGGTCGAGCACCACTTGATGGTGGCTCTCAAAGTCCGTGACGACCGGGAGTATGGCTGCAATGGGCGCGTAGCTGTGATCGAGTTCGAACCGAACCGAGTAGTCGTAGGCGGCACCTAGCGTGCCGGCGGCGCGAGGGGAAACGTCGCCGAGCTCCACTGGGATGGGGCCAGATTCCTCTCGGTAACGGTTGGACAGCGGTCTGGTGTTCGGAAACCTGGTGTCGAGGTGGCGGCGTAGAGGCGACTCCTTGTACTTCGTTTCACCGGTGACTGAAGTCCACTGGTACTTCATCGGATCAGCTCCTTGCGGCGGGTGGTCTCAGCCGCCAGAGAGGACCTCGTCCGGAGGTGTCGGATGGTATGAGAAAGGATCGAACACGTACGGTTCGGCAGCCGCCCAAGCTTTGTCGAACCAGTCCTGCACCGGGTCGCCTTCGCTGCGATTGATGGTGAAGTGCAGGCGCTTCGCGGGATCGATCAGGCTACCCGACCCTCCCAGGCGCATGAACGTCTCTCCATGGTCCATATGGATGAAGGCGGGGATGGCGTCGGGATCTGACTGGGGGAGGGTATGGATCTCGAAGCAGTCCATGGATGAGTCGAGTAGTAATCCGAATTGTCCAACGTCGGCGCCATGCGGCAAGAGCAGCTGGAGCGGTCTGGTCTTGTTCGGTATGAAGATTGGAAGCCCGGGTAGTGCTGGCAGGAGGGCGCGCTGGAGTTCGTCAAGGGAGGCGTTGTAGACGCGCAGGCTTCCTGGGATCTGCGAATTGAGATACGCGGTGACGACCTCATGGGTAGGGACCGGATGTGCGCCAGCGCTCAGGACGGTCGTTGCCTTGCCCCTTTGTGAGGCAAGTAGTCCTTCGGTCTTGAGGATGCCCAGGGCCTGGTTCACCGTCATGCGGGCTACGCCCAACGAAGCAGCCATGTCTTCTTGGCTTGGAAGGGCGTCCCCGGGGGCGAGCTGGCCGCTCGTGATCGCGGCCCGGATCTGGTCAGAGATCTGGACGTATGCAGGCGTGAACCCAGGTTGGAGGGGCTGCAACGCGAATGCCATGGGTTGAGTCTTTCATGTCTCCCGCGGCTGTCCATGCCTCTCCTCTTGACAAGTGGGCTGATCTGAGACCACAGTAGTGCAGAAGTCTAGACAACTAGACGCAACGTACTCAGGAGGACTCATGGCTGTTCAGGGACCGTTCGAGGTCGAGCACACGAAGCTGTTCACCTTCGGCGCGGCGTGTGTTGGTGAAGTGTCTCCGATCGTCGACTTTGATGCGTCGACGAAGGATCACAAGGTTCAGGCGCGGGACAAGGCAACTGGCCTGCCGTTGTGGCATGTCGACGTCATGGACTTTGATCCGGAGGCGCGCGAGCGCACGGTGAAGGTCAAGATCGCCGCTGCGGTGCAGCCGGAGCTGCCCGCCGTGATGGAGAACACGCCGCTGCGCCCCGTCTACTTGGAAGGGCTGACCGTCACCCCCTACATCAAGGAGACCGGCAACCGCCGCGCCCGCATCGCCTACTCGCTGCGCGCCACCGGCCTGGCCGAGCCGCGCCGCACCCACCAGGGCAAGGCGGCCTGAACATGCTCTGGTTCATCCACATCACCCAGACCGTGCCGCAGACCATCGCGGCACTGTCCTGGCCGCTGATCCGCGGCTGGCGCTGGCTCTGGACGCTGCTGATCTGGGGCTTCTTCGCCTCCAAGATCATCCATCCCGTCGACGCCTTCCTGAACTGGACCATGGCCCTGGTCCTGCTCGTCGGCCTGTCGTGGCTGTCGGTCTACCTGCCCTGGGACGACATCAACCGGGCCGTCGCGTACGTCTGGCAGCCGCCCGAACAGCGCCGCATCCTCAAACGCGTCGACAAGCTGTGGCCCACCATTGCCCTCGAAGCAGGCCTCACCCGCAAGGGCCCCGACGGACAGCCCGTCGCGCCACCGCTGTACCAGCTCGAGTTCAACGACCACGGCCAGCTCGTCATGCGCCCCGGCCTCGCCGTTGGCGACACCATTGAATCCCTCGAATCCGCGCTCGAACTCATCCGGCAGGCCATCGGTGCCACCCAGGGCCGTGTCCGCACCGACGCCACCCGCAACCGGGGCGAGTACGTGTTCACCTTCCACGACCCGCTCACCGCCATGGTCACCCGCGAACTCGCCACCCCTGACGGCGACATGCCCTTCGACGAAGCGGTGCTGGGCCTCACCGAAGACGGTGAGGAGTGGGTGCTGCCGCTGCGGACCTCCACCCTCACCGCGGGCGCCACCGGATCGGGCAAGGGCTCCGTGTTGTGGAGCATGATCCTCGCCCAGGGCCCCAACATCGCCACCGGCCTGGTGCAGGTGCACGGCATCGACCTCAAGGGAGGCATGGAACTGTCCCTCGGCAAGCCCCTGTTCACCCGCTTTGCCACCACCGCCACCGAAGCCGTGACTGTGCTCGAAGACGCCGCCACCGCCTGTCAGGACCGCGCTCACCGCCTGGCCGGCACCACCCGTCTGCACACCCCCACCGTCGATGAACCCATGGTGATGCTCGTCATCGATGAACTGGCCTTCCTCGTCGCCTACAACAACGACCGCGACCTCACCCGCCGCGCCGAAGCCGCGCTGTCGGTCATCCTCACTCAGGGCCGTGCCGTCGGTTACTACGTCTACGGCTTCCTGCAGGACCCCCGCAAGGAAGTGCTCAAGCTGCGGAACCTGTTCACCCAGGCTGTTGCGCTGCGTCTGAACGGTTCGGAGGAGGCCGCCATGATGCTTTCGCATGAGGCGGTGCGTGCCGGTGCACGCTGCCAGGACATCTCCCGCAAGACGCCCGGCGTGGCCTACGTCATTGACGAGACCGGCATCGTGACGCGTGTTCGTGCCACCTACGTCTCCGACGAGCAGATCCGCGAGGCTGCCGAGCTGTTCCCGGCACCCGTCCAGATTCCCATCGTGGTGCCGGAGGCTGCCCCGGAGGAGCGTCGCCGCACCCGCGCCCCGAGGAGCGCAGCAGCATGACCGCCACGATCACGCCCGTCATGGCCAGCGAACTGGCCGCAGCCGAAGGGGTCTGTGTTCGGCCCGTGATCCGTCGCGTGCACGATCGTCAGACCGGGGCCGAACAGACCGTCGCGATGGCCTGCGGCGCCACCCTGGAATCACGCTGCCCTTCGTGCGCTCGCAAGGCACGAACCCTCCGGATGCACCAGTGCCGGGAGGGCTGGCACCTGGCCGAGGAACCGGAGCGCGATCCCGTGGAGGTGGTGAACAAGGCCACTGGTACTGATCGTCGCGTGCGCTCCACCCGTCGGCGCCAGGACGCGCCCAACCTGCCCCGAGTGCCCATGGAGAATCGCACCGTCGGAACCTCCTTCGAGGCGCCCGACGGCAAGGTCTACCGCCCGTCGATGTTCGTCACCCTGACCCTGCCCAGCTATGGCCAGATCGTCACTGGCAGGGGCGTTCCTGCAGATCCCGAGCATTACGACTACCGCCGCGCTGCGCTGGATGCGCTGTTCTTCCCGCGACTGGTTGACCAGTTCTGGAAGGCTCTGAGGCGCTGCGCTGGCTACGACGTGCAGTACTTCAGCGCTATCGAGCCCCAGAAGCGTCTGGCCCCACACCTTCACGCCGCCATCCGGGGAGCGATCCCGCGGGAAGTGTTGCGGCAGGTGACCCGCGCCGTCTACTTCCAATTGTGGTGGCCTCGATTCGATCGGGTGGTTTTCCCGATCGAGAACCTGCCTACCTGGGTGGGCGATGGCTACGCCGACCCGCAGACCGGGGAACTGTTGTCCACGTGGGACGAGGCGATGGACGCCCTGGACGCCGATTCTCACGCCCGTCCCGCGCACATCATGCGCTTCGGCACGCAGCTCGACGTGAAGGGCATCGTCGCTCCGTCCGAGGATGCTGACCGCGCCGTGCGTTACCTGGTGAAGTACCTCAACAAGTCCATTGCCGAGCCCTACGTGGACCCCGAACAGGTGGATGAGGCCTACGAGGCGCACATCGACCGTCTGCATCGCGAGCTGCGCTGGCTGCCGTGCAGTGAGCAGTGCTCGAACTGGCTGCGGTACGGCGTGCAGCCTGCCGGGGCTGTCGAGGGGATGGTGCCCGGCTCGTGCCCCAAGAAGCATCATGACCGCGAGCACCTGGGCCTCGGCGGCCGTCGCTGCCTCGTCTCGCGCAAGTGGTCGGGCAAGACTCTGAAGCGGCACCGCGCCGATCGGGCCGCCGTCGTGCGTGCCGCTCTGGAAGAAGCGGGCATCACTGCCCCTGAGGTCGAGCGGATCTCCGCGGAGGTGCAGGCAGAGGACGGGCGTCCTCGTTACGAGTGGCAGCCCGTCGAGGTCACCCCGGGACTGTTCACCCGCACGATCCTCCGCGGGGTCGAGGAGCGTCGGCGCTGGCGTGCCCAGTACGACCACGCCAAGACCATCCGCGCGGGTTGCAACGCCAATTCAGCAACTCCGCCCTAGCCCATCGATCGCCCCTCACCGCACGACCCACCCACTGGAAGGAACCCGTCATGTCCGCTGTCACCGTCACCCCGGAACGTCTCCTGCTCAAGGTCGAGGAGGTGGCCGAGCGCCTCAACGTCGGTCGCTCGACGGCCTATCACCTCGTCCTCACCGGCCAGATCGAATCCATCATGGTGGGGCGCCTGCGCCGCGTCCCCGCCGCTGCCGTCACCGACTACGTCGAGCGCCTGCGGGCCGACGTTGAGCACCTGCGGAGCTCCGATGGCGTCGCGTAGTCCCAACCAGACCTCGTCCATCTACCAGGGCAAGGACGGCTACTGGCATGGCCGCGTGACCGTGGGCTTCCGTGACGACGGCACGCTCGATCGCCGCCACACCATGAACAAGGATCGTGCCGTGGTCACCCGCAAGGTGCGCGAGTTGGAGAAGCTGCGTGACTCCGGTGCCGTCGCCAAGGTGGGGCAGAAGTGGACCGTCGCCTCGTGGCTGCGCCACTGGCTCGATGTGATCGCTGAACCGAACCTTCGCCCGTCGAGCGCCGCCGCCTATCGGACCGCGATCGAGAAGCACCTGATTCCCGGGCTGGGAAAGCAGAAGCTCGATCGTCTGCAGCCCGAGCACCTCGAACGGCTCTACCGGAAGATGATCGACAACGGCGCCAAGCCGGCGACCGCTCACCAGGTTCACCGCACCATGAGGACCGCGCTGGGGGAGGCCGTCCGTCGTGGGCATGTTGCTCGCAACGTGGCGGCCCTTGCGAGACCTCCGCGCATCGTGGCTGAACCTGTCGAGCCCCTCAACCTTGAGGAGGTCCGCAAGCTCCTGGCTACCGCTGAGGACGAGCCCAACGGCGCACGCTGGGCCGTCGCCCTGGCATTGGGGCTTCGTCAGGGTGAGGCGCTCGGGCTGCGCTGGTCAGATGTGGACTTCGAGCGCGGACTGATCTTCGTGGCTGGCAGTCGGCCTCGCCCGGTCTATGCCCACGGCTGCAAGACGGCCTGCGGCAAGACTCCTGGCCGCTGCCCTGATCGTGTGCAGACCAACCCGGATCACAGGCCGACCAAGTCGGTCGCTGGCCGTCGTGCGATTGGCCTGCCGGAGGAACTGGCCCAGGTCTTGAAGCGTCATCGTGCCGAGCAGGAGGAAGCGCGGGCGTTCGCGGCGAATCTCTGGGAGCCGGGGGACTGGGTGTTCTGTGGCCCGACGGGCAAGCCGATCAACCCGAACACCGACTACCACCGGTGGAAGGCGCTGCTGCAGAAGGCCGGCGTCAGGGATGCCCGTCTCCACGACGCCCGTCACACGGCCGCGACGGTGCTCCTCGTCCTGGGCATCCCTGAGCGCACCGTGATGGGAATCATGGGCTGGTCTTCGACGGCCATGGCTGCCCGCTACCAGCACGTTACTGATCCGATCCGCGCCACCGTCGCCACCCAGGTGGGTGGCCTTCTCTGGAACGCGACACAAACGGCTGCGGCATCAGATGGGTCGGAGGGACAGCTTTGCCGGGGATACTGATCCTCAACCCGATCGATCTAGGGAGTGTGGGCCGTGGGTGTAACGAGGTGGTTTCAGCCGAGCAGCGGCCTGCCGCGTGGAATCTGGCTTCCCGTGTCCCTGCTCTGCGTTGTCCCCCTCTACGGGGGCTTGCGCTGTGCACTGTGGCTCGGGAACAAGTTCACCTCGCCCCTGGACGTGATGGTCTACGGGGTGGTTCTCTTCGTCGTGCTCGTCTTGATGGCGCTGTGGATGGCGTTCTGCAGGCGGCAAAGCAACCGGACGTCCGTGCACGACTGAGGAGCGTGCGAAGGGAGTCTTCTTGATGTCGGAAGGCAACAACTGAGACTAGAACCGAGACTACGACGCAGAACGCCCCCGGGAGCCAGAAGCTCGCCGAGGGCGTTTCCCCTTGTGGGAGTGGCGGAGGATACGGGATTTGAACCCGTGAGGGCGTTAACCCAACCCGCTTTCCAAGCGAGCGCCATAGGCCACTAGGCGAATCCTCCGTGGGACAGCCTAGCCTCACCTGGACGGATCGCGCCAACCGGCGCGGCCCGGGGGTCGAAGCCGGCAGGTCAGAGCTCAGTCCTTGTGGCTGATCGCGAAGGTGGCCTGGGCCTGGGCGATGTGCTCGTCGTCGCCCTCGCGGTGCACCTCGCAGGTGACCAGCGCGAGGTTCTTGGAACTCTTGAGCACCTCGGCCCGCGCGACCAGTTCATCGCCGGGCTTGGCGCCGTTGAGGTAGGTGATCGACAGCTGCACCGTCACCACCTTCGCGTCGTCGTCGGTGGTCAGCCGGGCCGCCTTGCCCATGGCTGCGTCGACGAGCGTGGCAATCAGGCCGCCGTGGACGCCACCGCTGGCATTCTCCGCGGTGTCGTCGGTGGACACCCGAGCGACGGGGGCATTGGCCTCGGCGATGACGCCGGTGTGTTCGCGAAATCCCATGCGAACAGCGTAGGGGTGAAGTCCTGCCACGGCAGGCTTCCCGCCTCACGCCCACAGGCCGGACGCCATCACCCACCCAGCACAGAGCGCCTGCCGGTCGTCGGGGCAACCCGCAGGCGCCCAGGCACTGCGCACAACACAGGGCTCAGACGTACATGCCCTCCGGGGTGATGTCGTCGGCATCCGGGGCCACACGTCGCCGCCCGAAGAACCAGGTCACCCCGAGCAGGATGAACCACAGCGGCGTCACGATCAGCGCCTGCAAGGTGTCGGCCTCCTGGGTCAGCACGTAGAGAACAAAGACGAAGAAGGCCAGTACCACCTGGGGCATGAAGCGCGCACCCGGCATCTTGTAGCTGCTGCGGGCATGCGCCTCGGGGTGGCGCTTGAGGTAGGTCATGTAGCTGAACAGGATCATCGACCCGATGAAGATGAACAGCACCGCCGAGATCGTGGTCACCACAGTGAAAGCGGCCATGATCGAGTCGTTCACCATCAGGCCGATCACCGACAGGATCAGCGTCACCGAGACCACCAGGCCGGCGACGGGAACGCCGTTGCCGGAGAGTTTTCCGAATCGCTTGGGAGACATGCCGCGGTGCGCCAGGCCGTAGAGCATCCGGCTGGTGGAGTAGATGCCGGAATTGCAGGAGCTCGACGCCGAGGTGAGCACCACGAAGTTCATCATCGATGCTGCCGCCGCGAAGCCCAGCAGGCCGAAGATGTTGACGAAGGGCGAGACGGCCGGGTTCACCTCGTCCCACGGCGTGACGCACATGATCACGGCCAGCGAGGCGACGTAGAACAGCACCACACGGATCGGGATCGAGTTGATGGCCTTGGGCAGCGTCTTCTCCGGATCCTTGGTCTCGGCCGAGGTGGTGCCGACCAGCTCGATGCCGACGAAGGCGAAGACGGCGATCTGGAAGGCGGCGAAGAAACCTTTGGTGCCGGTGGGGAAGAAACCGCCGTGTGACCACAGGTTGCTGATGCTGGCGACATTGCCCGAGGGGGAGGTGAAGCGGGTGGTGATCATGATGATGCCGGCCGCGATCAGCCCGATGATCGCCACCACCTTGATCAGCGCGAACCAGAACTCCAGCTCGCCGAAGAGCTTCACGGTGAGCAGGTTGAGGCCCAGCAGGCCCACCATCACCAGCACCGCCAGCGCCATCGCCCAGAACTTGTCGTGCACCCAGTAGTCCCAGTAGCCGCTGATGGCGATCACGTCGGCCATGCCGGTGACCACCCAGCACAGCCAGTAGGTCCAGCCGGTGAAGAAGCCGGCCCAGGGCCCCAGCATCTCTGCGCTGAAGTCCTGGAAGCTCTTGTAGTCGAGGTTGTGCAGCAGCAGCTCTCCCATCGCCCGCATGACGAAGAAGAGCATGACGCCGATGATCAGGTAGACCAGCAGCAGCGACGGGCCCGCCGCGTGGACGGTCTTGCCGGAGCCCATGAACAGGCCGGTGCCGATGGCGCCGCCGATGGCGATCAGCTGGATGTGTCGGTTGCTCAGGCTTCGCTGCAGGTGCTCGGGTTCCTGTGAAGTGGCGGGGTGCTCACTCATGTGGGGGCATTCCTTCCGTTGGACGCACCACCACGCAGGCCCTGTCAGCAGGAAGCCGGCTCAGCACCGATGGTCGGTGTGCGGATGGGGTGAGGTTAGTGACGATCTGGCTTCCCCGCGGGCACATTTCACGAGATTCGTCGCGACGGTGTTGCCGGCCCGATTCGTGCTGGTGCCCCAGCTCGCGGTATTGTCCTTGGCAAGGTCCCCGCGTGACGGTATCTCGCCCAACTCCCCCAGGGTCGAAAGACAGCAAGGGTAAGTGAGCTCTTCCGGGTGCGCGGGGGCCCCTTTGCGTTCCGGGGCCTGCCTCGTCGGCTCCGGAGTGGGTCAGCCGTTCTGCTCCCGCGCGATCCGCAGCGGCCCTGGTGCATCCGGTCGGCGAACTGGTCGGCGGTGGGATCGTCCAGCCGTGCTCCTCGGGTCCGGGATTTCCACCGGGTTCCTGGCCGTGGGCTGTGGCAAGGCTGGCGGGAGGTTATGCCGCGCGAAAACAGACGAGTTGTGGAGGGCCAACTGCTTTTGAACCTTCCAAGGCTTCCGTCGCGTCTGTTTTGGCAGCGAGGCGACATGCTCCGGTCATGGACGCGTTGGGGATGGTGGCGGTACCCCGCTGCACTGGTGGCGGCTCGGGGCGCAGGAAAGTGTCGGCGCCCCCTACTAGGCTCGGGGCCGTGGTAGACGACGTGAGCGATCCCCAGCCCGGTGAGGGCTCCGAGGACTTCTTCGACCAGGGCGGTCCGGGCCTGTTCGACGAGCCTGCCGTGCCCGACGAGCCGAAGCCCCAGCGTGGCGGCGAGCCGCTCGCCGATCCTGATGAGCAGGAGCAGACCACGATGGATGAGCCGGAGGTTGTCGTGACGGTGCCGGGCCTGGCTGAGAATGGCTCGGGCCTCAGCGAGGAGGAGCTGGCCGAACTCGACGACGATGACGAGGAGGACGAGCTGCTGCTGGGCGGCGCCGACCAGCTGATCCCCCAGGTCCCGGCGCAGGCGGTTGCCAACGCCGACCAGACGGCCCCCCATGACGACGAGGTTGACGACAGGGACGACGCGTCCGCCGAGGACTTCGATGAGGACCACCTGGACGAGTCCATGGACCTGGCCGACTCCGTCGACCTCGACGCTGCCACCGGCTCCGGCCTCCCCGAGGGCGAGGCGGTTCCGCTGGTCGATCCGGCTCTTGCCGACTCGGATGCCGCTGCGCCTGCACCCGCACAAGCACCCGCCGTGCCCGATGCGGCCCGGGTGGAGCAGCAGGCTCCGCTGGCCCTCTACCGTCGCTACCGCCCCGAGAACTTCGCCGAGGTGATCGGCCAGGAGCACGTCACCGAGCCGCTGCAGCGTGCGCTGACCAACAACAAGGTGAACCACGCCTACCTGTTCAGCGGTCCTCGTGGCTGCGGCAAGACCACCAGCGCCCGCATCCTGGCGCGCTGCCTGAACTGTGAGCAGGGCCCCACGCCCACCCCATGTGGCGAGTGCCAGAGCTGTCGTGACCTGGCGCGTGGCGGTAGCGGGTCGATCGACGTGATCGAGATCGACGCGGCCAGCCACGGCGGCGTCGACGATGCCCGCGACCTGCGCGAACGGGCCTTCTTCGCCCCGGTGAACAGCCGCTACAAGATCTACATCATCGACGAGGCCCACATGGTGACCGCCCAGGGCTTCAACGCGATGCTGAAGCTGGTCGAGGAACCGCCGCCGCACGTGAAGTTCATCTTCGCCACCACCGAGCCCGAGAAGGTCATCGGCACCATCCGCTCCCGCACCCACCACTACCCTTTCCGGCTGGTCCCGCCGAAGGTGCTGCAGGGTTATTTGGCGCAGCTGTGCGACCGCGAGGGGGTGGCCGTCGACCAGACCGTGCTGCCGCTGGTGGTGCGTGCCGGCGCGGGTTCGGTGCGTGACTCGCTGAGCGTGCTCGACCAGCTGCTCGGCGGCGCCGCCGAGGGCGGGGTCAGCTACGAGCAGGCCTCCGCACTGCTCGGCTACACCCCCGACGCGCTGCTCGACGAGATCATGGACGCCTTCGCAGCCGGTGACTCGTCGGGGGTCTTCTCCACCATTGACAAGGTGATCGAAGTCGGGCAGGACCCTCGGCGCTTCGCCGAGGACCTGCTGCGTCGCCTGCGCGACCTGGTGATCGTCGCCGCTGTTCCCGAGGCGGTCTCAAGCGGGCTGATCGACGTGGCGGGGGACCAGGCCGAGCGACTGGAGGTGCAGGCCAATGGCATGGGCGCCGGTGAGCTGACTCGCGCCGCCGAGGTGATCGCCACCGGTCTCACCGACATGCGCGGCACCACCGCACCGCGGCTGCACCTGGAGCTGATGTGCTCCCGCGTGCTGCTGCCCGGTGCCGACGTCGACGGCCGCGGCATCCACGCCCGGCTGGATCGTCTGGAGCGACGCATCGGCATGGCCGGTGCCCCCGCGCAGCCGGCCGATCCGGGTGCGGGGCAGTGGCAGCCCGACGACCTCGGCGGCCAGATGCCTGTCTCTGTGGGGGATTCGACAGGCGCTCCCATGGGGCCCGCGGCCGCCCGTCAGGCCGCCCAGGGACAGGCGGCACAGTTCGCGCCCGAGCAGAACGCTCCCCAGCAGCACGGGGGACAGGGCGTGGCGCAGCCAACCGCGCCCGGGCAGCACTCAGTCAGTCAGGCCCCCACGCCCGGCCAGCCCCAGTCCCGGCCCGAGCAGGAGCAGCGCCAGCCGGACGCCTCGACGCCGCAGGCCCCGGCCGCGCCGCCGGCCCAGGTGCCTCCGGACGGCCAGCCGCAGCAGGGTGGCCAGCCCGTACAGGGCCAGCCGCCGGTCCAGGGACAGCGTCTCGCGCAGGGGCAGCGTCCCGCGCAGGGCCAGCGCCCTGCCGGTCAGCCGGCACCCGCTCCCGCTGGCCAGGCCGAACCCACGCAGGCACCGGCCTCCCAGCCAGCAGTCGGCCAGGGTGGTCGTCAGATCGCCGTCGCCGACGTGCGTCGGCTGTGGCCGCAGGTGTTGGACGAGGTCAAGAGCCGTCGTCGTTTCGCCTGGATCCTGCTCAGCCAGAACGCCCAGGTGGTCGACGTCACGGACGGACGCCTGGTGCTCGGCTTCAGCAATCCGGGCGCCCGCGACAGCTTCGCCAGCGGCGGCAGCCAAGACGTGTTGCGCGACTGCATGGTCGAGGTGATGGGGGCCGACCTGCGCATCGAGGCCATCCTCGAACAGGGCCGTGGCCCGGCCCGTGGTGGTCAGCCCTCACAGCCGCCGGCACCCGGTCGGGGCCCGAACCAGGACGCCGCAGACCAGTCTGGCCAGAGCGCTCCGCCGCGCACCGACGGACGCACCGACTGGCATCCCGCCCAGCAGCAGGGAGCCCAGCACGCCGGGCAGGGCCGGGGATTCCAAGCGGCAGCGGGACCCCAGTCGGGGCAGGGCCAGGCGCCCGTCTCGGCCGTCACCCGAGGCGACGGGGATCCGGGCCCCCGCACGCCCACCAGTGCTCCCGAGCCGCCGCCCGAGGAGGATGACCAACCAGAGACCTCCCGCTGGACCGCCCAGGCACGGCAGAACATCCGCCAGACCGCCTCGGGACCGAGCGATCCCGAGCCGGAGATCGACGAGTCCAAGCTGGTCAGCGAGGACGACGAGACCCTCGACGAGTCCGGCGAGTCCGCCGCCGAGCTGATCACCCGCGCCCTCGGCGGAGTCGTCATCCAGGAAGAGGGCCAGGAGTTCTGAGCCCGGCCAGGTCGCAGGTGCTCGGGTTGGGCTAGTCCAGCCCGACCACCTGCACCTCGGTGCCCAGCACCCCGACCTCCAGCGGTCCGTCGGCGGGGAAGGTCTGGACGCTCACGTTGATCAGGCCGTCGTCGAGCAGCACCTCGACCAGCCCGTGGTCCTCGACCAGCTGCAGTGTGACCTCACGCTCGGGCAGCTCCACCTGGAAGCTCTCGAAGCCGTCGTGGACATCGGTGAGGCTTCCCTCCCGACGATCCACCAGCAGGCGGGCGCCTTCGCGCTGGACGGTCAGCGTCGTGCGGCCACCGCCGTGGATCGCATCCGGGGCCGCGGTCCGGCTCAGGGCCAGGCTGGAAACGTCCTCGCCCGGCAGGACGGTCCGCAGCAGGTAGGCGCCATGGGGCGGGAGGGTGCCGTCGTCGCCGACCTCCAGTGGGACACTCTCGTCAGGCCCCGAGACATCTGGCAGCACCAGCGAATGGCGCAGGACCAGGTCGTCGTCCACCGGCGCCAGGGAGAGCTCCCGCGGAAGCGTCATCGCCGAGGCCCACGGGCGGGTGGGGGAGTTGCCGGCATAGCTCCAGTTGCTCATCCACCCCACCACCAGCGGCCGTGCCCCGGCGGGACGCCCGGTGAAGCTGACCGCCGCATACATGTCGGGGCCGTGGTCGAACCAGCGGGTCCGCGCGGGATCGTCGGCGGTGAAGGTCTTCCCGTCGAAGTCGCCCAGGAACCACTGCATCCCCGAACCACCGCACGGGCCGCCCGGGTTCAGGCTCACCAGCATCACCCAGCGCAGCTCGTCGCTGCCCTCGATCGGCACCTGGACCAGGTCGGGGCACTCCCACAGGCCCTCGACGGTGCCCGCCGGCCCGAAGATGCTGGCCAGCTCCCAGTCGAGCAGGTTGGCGGAGGTGTGCAGTACCACTTGCCGGTCGGTGGCCTCGACGCAGACCATCACCCAGCGGCCGGTCGGGTCGTGCCAGAAGACCTTCGGGTCGCGGAACTGCCGCGAACCCCGCGCCAGCACCGGATTGTCGTCGTACTTGGTCCAGCTGCGGCCGGCGTCGATGCTCCACGCGATGGACTGGGCCTGCTCGGCGCCGCGCGGCGACTGCTCGGTGAAGTCGCTGGTGTAGAGCGCCACCAGCGGACCCTCGTCGCCATCGCCCAGGCCGGACGTGTTCGCACGGTCCCAGACGATGCTGCCGGAGAAGATTCCCTCGGTCCCATCGCCGGTCAGCGCCACCGGCAATTCGGTCCAGTGCAGCAGGTCGGACGAGACAGCGTGACCCCACGACATGTTGCCCCACTCGCGCCCGTGCGGATTGTTCTGGAAGAACATGTGGTGCACACCCTTGTGGGTCACCAGTCCGTTGGGATCGTTCATCCAGGTGTCGCGCGGGGTGAAGTGGAGGCTCGGTCGAAACTGTGGAGTCTCGGCAGCGTCGATGGCGTCAGTCACCCCTCCAGTATCCCGGCCCCGACCTCGCATCCCCAGTCAGGCACGCATTCCCAGAGCAGCCCCGAGGGTCCGCCAAGCCCCGGCGTCGAGCACAATGGACCCATGAGGCACACCGTCGTCCTTGCCCCCGACTCGTTCAAGGAGTCGCTCACCGCCAAGCAGGTCTGCGAGGCGCTCGAGCGTGGGATGCGGCAGGTGATGCCCGACGCGGACTTCGTGCACGTGCCGATGGCCGACGGGGGCGAGGGCACGGTGCAGTCGCTGGTCGACGCCACCGGCGGCACCTTCGTGCGGACCACCGTCGACGGCCCGCTCGGCGATCCGGTGGAGGCCACCTGGGGGATGTTGGGCGACGGAACCACTGCCGTCATCGAGATGGCCGAGGCCAGCGGGATCGGCCTGGTCGCAGCGGCCGAGCGGGACCCGCGCCGGGCCAGCACACGCGGAACCGGCCAGCTCATCGCCGCCGCCCTCGACCGCGGCGCCGAAACCATCCTGGTGGGCATCGGCGGCAGCGCCACCAATGACGGCGGTGCCGGCATGGCGCAGGCCCTCGGCGCCCGGCTGCTCGACGCGGACGGCAAGGAGCTGGAGCCTGGTGGTGCGGCACTGGCGCGGTTGGAGCGCATCGACCTGTCGGGGCTCGACGAACGCCTCGCCAGGAGCAGTTTCGTCGTGGCCTGCGACGTGACCAATCCGCTGTGCGGGCCGGATGGGGCCAGCGCCGTCTACGGGCCCCAGAAGGGTGCCGATGCCGAGTGCGTCGCCGAGCTCGACCAGGCCCTGGCCCACTGGGGAAGCCTGCTGGAGCAGGACTTCGGGGCGGGGATCGTGGAACGTCCCGGAGCTGGTGCGGCCGGCGGTCTGGGTGCGGGGTTGGTGGCCTTCTGTGGCGCCGAGCTGCGCCGCGGCGTCGAGATCGTGATCGAGCACAGTGGCCTGGCCGAGGCGGTGCAGGGCGCGAGTCTCGTGGTGACCGGCGAGGGGCGGATGGACTCCCAGACGCGCTTCGGCAAGACGCCCAAGGGGGTCGCCGACGTGGCCGTCGCCGCCGGGGTGCCGGTGGTGGCCGTGTGCGGGAGCCTCGGCAGCGGCATCGAGACCCTCTACGACCAGGGCTTCGACGCGATCTTCCCGGTGATCGGGCGGCTGTCCAGCCTGGACGAGGCGCTGGCGGAGGCGGGGGAGAACGTGGAGCGCACGGCGCGGGCCGTCGCGGCGACCCTGCGGCTGGGTGCTCAGGCCTTGAGCTGAACCCGTCGGAGTTGTCAGTGCCAGCACGTAGGCTTGCCGAAGGCATCGAGCCCCCACCGACGAGAGGACGACCCGTGTTCCCTGAAGGCATGGACATGAACAGCCTGCTGGCCCAGGCGCAGCAGATGCAGGCCCAGCTGGCCCAGGCGCAGCAGCAGCTGGCCGACTCCTCCTTCACCGGCACCGCCGGCGGCGGCCTGGTGGAGGCCACCATGACCGGAACCGGTGAGCTGACCGGCCTGGTGATCAAGCCCGAGGCCATCGATCCCGAGGACGCCGAGGGCCTGTCCGACCTGGTGCTGGCGGCCGTGCGCGACGCGTCGGCGAAGGTGGCCGAGAAGGCCGAGTCCGTCATGCCCGGCATGCCGGACATGGGCCAGCTCGGCTTCTGATGTACGAGGGCCCGGTACAGGACCTGATCGACGAGCTGGGCCGGCTGCCCGGCGTCGGGCCCAAGAGCGCCCAGCGGATCGCCTTCTGGATGCTCGACCAGCCTGACGAGGACGTGCAGCGTTTCGCCCGCGTCGTCAGCGAGGTGAAGGCGCGTGCCCGCTTCTGCCAGGTCTGCTTCAACGTCTCGCAGGAGGAGACCTGCCGGATCTGCCGCGACTCACGTCGCGACCAGACGGTGATCTGCGTGGTCGAGGAGTCCAAGGACGTCATCGCCATTGAGCGCACCCGCGAGTTCCGCGGCCTCTACCACGTGCTCGGCGGCGCGATCAGCCCGATCGATGGCAAGGGCCCGGCCGACCTGCACATCCGTGAGCTGCTCAGCCGGCTCGCCGACGGCACTGTCACCGAGATCATCCTGGCCACCGACCCCAACACCGAGGGCGAGGCGACGGCCACGTATCTCAGCCGCCTGTTGAAGGACATGGGCCTGCGCATCTCGCGGCTGGCCTCCGGCCTGCCGGTCGGCGGCGACCTGGAATATGCCGACGAGGTGACCCTGGGGCGCGCCTTCGAGGGGCGCCGCTACGTCGAGGGTTCGGCCAAGCCGGCCCCGCTGGTGTGAAGCGATGATCCGTCTCGTCGCCACCGACCTGGACGGCACCCTGCTGCGCGCCGGCAAGACGGTCAGCGCGTGGACCCGCAGCGTCACCGATGCGGTGCAGGAGCGGGGTGTGCCCGTGGTCCCGGTGACGGCGCGCCAGCCTCGCGGCCTGGCGCCGATCGCCGAGGCCTGCGGCCTGGCGGGCTGGGCCATCTGCGTCAACGGCGCCCTGGCGCAGCACCTGGGCACCGGCGAGGTGGCCTTCGAGCACCTGGTGCAGCCCGAGGCCTTGGCCCGGTTCACCGCTGCGGCGCGCGAGCAGCTGCCCGGGACGGTCTTCGCGACGGTCCGTGACCGTGGTGCCACCTTCGGCCTCGAGGACGACTACCGGGCCATTACCGGCCCCGACGACCACCAGCCGGCGATGGCGGTCTCGGTCTCCATGACGCTGGAGCAGATCGTCGACGCGCCGGCCCTGAAGCTGCTGGCCAGGCATCCCAACGTTCCGGCCCTGGAGCTGGCCGGGCACCTGCGTGCCCTGGGCGTCGGGGGAGTACACGTCACCACCTCGGGCGCGGACTTCGTCGAAATGGCCGTCGGGGGAGTCACCAAGGCCACCGCCCTGGCCGAGCTGTGCCGCACGCTGGGCATCGCGGCAGACGAGGTGGCGGCCTTCGGCGACGCCCCCAATGACGTCGAGATGCTCACCTGGGCCGGGCAGTCGTGGGCGATGGCCGAGGCGGATCAGGAAGCGGTCGCCGCGGCCGGGGCACGCTGCGGCAGCAATGAGGACGACGGCGTCGCCCGCCAGCTGATGGAGCTGATGCGAGCCAGCCAGCTCTGAGGCTCTCCGCCAGAACCAGACCGCAAGAGGCCCGCAGCTCCACCATCCGTGGGGCTGCGGGCCTCTCGCGCTACCAGCCGGACAGCCTCAGCCGAGGATGCCGCTGACCTCGTTCGGCACCTGGTCCAGGGTGATGGACCGCTCCACCTGCTTGTCGTCGAGGTTCACCAGGTGCAGCTTCTTGGCGGCCGGTTCACTCACCCACACCTGGTCTCCCTGCACGAACAGGGTGGGGCGCGGGTCCTGCCACTCCATCGGTTCGCGCCACTTCCCGGTGACGGGGATCTCGGCGGTGGTCTTCGCGGTGTCGGCGTCGATCACGCGCAGCGTCCCGTCGGTGCCGACCACCAGCGCCTCGCCGGCCGGGCCGCGCCCCAGCGAGCGGAAGGAGTAGGAGGCCTTCACGTCGACGATCCGCAACTTCCCGGTGCTGGTGTCGGTGAGGGTGATACGGGTGGGGCGCTCCAGCTCGGCGTCCTTGTCCACCTTGTAGTCGCCGAGCACGACGCTGGACTTCTCGCTGCCGAACTGGTTGCCGATGCGGCCATAGGCATCGGGCGACTTCACCTTGGTGATGGTGTTGCCCTTGACGATGAGCAGGCCGTCCTCGCAGCCGACGCTCAGCGCCCCCTTGACGGCAGCCTCGCCGTGCACGCCGGGGCACTGGTCATTGCTGTCGACGGTCTTGCCGTCCTTGCCGCGGATGGCGATGCCGGTGCGGCTGTCCTCGTCACCGACGGTGTGCACCAGGGAATCGTCCTCGCGGAAGACGGCGACGCCGTGGTGGGGCTTGGGCAGCGTCAGGTTCTCGGTGGTGGGCTTGTCGTCCGAGAGGCTCTCGGGGTCGTAGTACTCCACGCGACCCTCGCCGTCGTAGAACAGGGCGGTGCGGCCGCCGTGGGGCACGGCATGGCCGGGATGCTTGCCCTCGAAGGTGATGTCGGTGAGCAGCGGCTCGGTCTTGTGCGAGTGGGTGTGGTCGCCGTGGGGCTTGGTCCAGGCACCGAGGTCGAGCATCCGGAAGCTGTCGCCCTCGGTGACCAGCAGCCGTCGCCCGTCGCCGGCCTGGTTGAGGCGGGTGAAGCCCTCCAGGGGGAAGTCGCCGACCGTGGTGCCTGTGGTGGCGTCGATGACCTGCACGCCGCCGTCGTAGGTGATGGCCAGGCGGGGCGTGTGGCCGGAGGCCTCGACGGTACGTCGAGGGCTGGGGGTGGAGGCCGTGGCAGGCGTCGACCCGGCGGGCGTCGAGGCGGGGGTGGCGGCGGTGCCGCAGGCGGTGATGGTGGACAGGGCGGCGAGGCCGCAGGCGGCAGCGGCGAGACGTGAGCGACTAATCATAGCGAGAATCATTTGCATTAAAGCCGTCCGTGGTCAAGCCGACCGCACCACGACGCGGTCCTGACCCCCGGTCAACAGGGGTCAGGACCGCGTCGTGGAGTGCTCCTTCCGGCCCGCATGGGGCGGTGCGGCAGCCGTGCTCAGGGCACCTGGTAGGCCGAGTCCCGCACGTCGGTCACCAGCATGTGCCCGGGCGCATGGCCGATCGCCAGCGACGGGCGCGACTCCATCACCGCCGCCTGGGGCGTCACGCCGCAGGCCCAGAAGACGGGGATGTGGCCGTCCGAAATGTCCACCGGATCGCCGAAGTCGGGCCGGGAGAGGTCCTCGATCCCCAGCTCCGAAGGATTCCCGACGTGTACCGGGGCGCCGTGCACAGAGGGGTAGCGCGAGGTGATCCGCACCGCGTCGGCCACCTGGCTGGCGGGAATGGGGCGCATCGAGACCACCAGCGGACCCTGCATCGCGCCGGCCGGCTCGCAGCGCACCGAGGTGCGGTACATCGGCACATTGGTGCCCTGGTCCTGGTGGGCGATCCGGATGCCCCCCTGCACCAGCGCGTCCTCGAAGGTGAAGGAGCAGCCCACCACGAAGGTGACCAGGTCGTCGCGCCAGTGGTCGACGATCGAGGTCGGGCGCGCCACCTCCGCCCCGTCGTGGTAGACGACGTACTGCGGCAGGTCGGTGCGGATGTCACCGCCGGCCAACAGCGCCGAGCTGGTCTGGCCTGCCTCCAGCACCCCGAGCAGCGGCATCGGCTTGGGATTGCGCGTCGCGAACAGCAGCACGTCGAAGGCCAGCTCCTTCGGCACGATGATCAGGTTCGCCTGCGCGTAGCCGGGGCACAGCCCTGCGGTGGGGCGCACCAGCCCGTCGCGGAATCGCTCCCGCAGCTGGGCCGGGGTCAGGTCGTCGAGCTCGTCGGAGGTGCTCATTCGCCGGTCACCATCTGGATCATCGGCATGATGCTGCGGTAGCCGAGGTAGAGCGAGACCAGCCAGGCGACCAGGCCGAGCACCAGCAGGATCTTCGGGTACTCGTAGCCGTCCATCAGGTCGCGGCGACGCCAGCCGACCCACAGCACCATGGCGAAGCCGACCGGCAGGATCAGGCCGTTGAAGGCGCCGGCGAAGATCAGCAGCGTCTGCGGCGCCTGGCCCGCCAGCAGGAAGACGGCGGCGCAGACTGCGATGAAGGCCACCGTGGCGAGGCTGCGCACGCGGTGGCTGGTCTCGCGCGAGGTGATGAAGGAGATCGAGGTGTAGGAGGCGCCGATCACCGAGCTGATCGCGGCGGCCCACAGCACCACGCCGAACAGGCGCACGCCGATGGGGCCGGCGGCGACGCCGAAGGCCTCCGCGGCCTGGTTCCCACTGGTCAGCTGCACGCCGCTGGCCACCACGCCGAGGATGGCGAGGAAGAGCAGGATGCGCATGGTGGCGGTGACCATGATGCCCATGATCGAGGTGTGGGTGATCTCGCCCACGGCCTCGGGGCCCCTGATGCCCGAGTCGAGCATCCGGTGGGCGCCGGCGTAGGTGATGTAGCCGCCGACGGTGCCGCCGACCAGCGTGGTGATGGCAAGGAAGTCCACCTGGTCGGGCAGGACGGTGTTCTTCAGTGCCGAGCCGACCGGTGGCTGGGCGACGATCGCGACATAGAGCATCAGCAGGATCATCAGCGCCCCCAGCACCACGACGATGCGGTCGAGTGCGATGCCGGCGCGGCGGGACAGGAAGATGCCAATCGCGATCACGGCTGAGATGGCGCCGCCCACCGTGGGGTCGAGCCCGAGCATGGCATTGAGGCCCAGGCCGGTGCCGGCGACGTTGCCGACATTGAAGACGGCGCCGCCGAGGAAGACCATGCCCGCCAGTGCCGAACCGAGGCCGGGCAAGGTCTTGTTGCCCAGGGTCTGGGCGCGCAGGCCGGTGACGCCGATCACGCGCCACACGTTCAGCTGCACGGCGATGTCGATCAGGATCGAGACGAGGATGGCGAAGGCCAGTGCCGCGCCGAGCTGGACGGTGAAGGCCGTGGTCTGGGTGATGAAGCCGGGGCCGATGGCGCTGGTGGCCATCAGGAACATGGCGCCCAGCAGGGCTCCCCGGTTCTCGCTGCGGGGCTTCCTGGTCCGCTTGCCGGAGGGCACTGTGGCTCCCCGGCTGGCGGGCGGTGACGGTGCGTCGGTGTGGTCAGCGTCGTTCATGGGGGCTCCTGGCTTCTCCGCGTCCTTGCGGGTCGTTCTTGCGGCATGCCCGGCCCGGGTGGAATCAGGCTGGGGTGGAATCAGGCTGGGGCGGAATCAGACTAGGTGATGAATGTGTCGATCCGCCTTCTCGCACCAGACCGAACATGCAGGACTGGTGCTGCAGGCCGGGTATATGGGAAGAGCTGGACATCGAAGTTGACGCAGCTTCGATGCCAATCCTGCTGGGGGGATGGCCTTCTCGCGACGCTGTGGATGCGAGGGGGCTCGTCGAGTGCGGCCCAGGTCCAGGACCGGGCTCCCGTGGTCGGGTGACTGACCGCGGGAGGCCGGCCCTGCAAGGAGTGGTCGTGGCCAGACGCCCACTGTTGAGAACTATTCCCAAAAACTGGGCAAGGGTCAAGCAGAACTCGACATCGTCTTGCACCGGGCCTTCCCGGCAACCGATTCTGGGACGCGGCGGGCGCCCAAGGCTCCGCCCCCGTTCCGGCGGCCTTCCCCCGGCCGCGTCGTCCACCTCGCCCCCGAGAGGTTCCCCCAGATGACCAGCACCACCCCTGCGCCCGCGCGCGCCCGCACCACCGTCCACGCAGCCGCCCGCCCCGTCACCGCACTGCTCGGCCTGGGCCTGGTGGCCACCTGCAGCACGATCGCCGCCCCCGCCACCGCAGCCCCCGCCCCCATCACGCTCGAAGGCCGCGGCTACGGCCACGGCCGCGGCATGAGCCAGTGGGGCAGCTACCAGCAGGCCGTCGAAGGCCGCAGCTGGTCGCAGATCCTGTCCTTCTACTACCCGGGGGCCACCGTCGCCCCGGCCCGTGCCACCAGCATCCGCGTCAACACCGTCAGCCGCACCGGCAGCACCGTGCGGGTCGCCGCCGAGGAAGGGCTGGTCGCCACCGACGACGCCGGCCAGCGCGTCGTCCTGGCCACCCGCGACGGCAGCACCCCGGTCACCAGCTGGGAGGTGGGCCGCCCCAACATCGGCGGCACCGCCACCAGCACCACGCTGTGGTTCCACACCGCCGCCGGACGCAAGCCGCTTCGCACCACCAGCTCCGGGCGCTGGACCATCACCGCCACCGACGGCAGCCTCACCGCCCTCAATGCCCGCGGCACCGTGGCGGCCACCTACCTCGGCGCCCTCACCGGCCACCGCTCCGGCACGACGATCGTGCCCGTGCTGCGCACCAGCCTGGAGGACTACACCCGCCAGGTGGTGCCGTGGGAGAACTACACCGACTGGCCGGTGCAGGCCCAGGCCGCCCAGGCCGTCGCCGCCCGCAGCTACGGCGTTTGGTACGTCGCCCACCCGCGCCACCGCCTCTACGACATCTGCGACACCACCAGCTGCCAGGTCTTCGGCGGCATCGCCAAGGAGAGCACCCAGACCCGCGACGGCGTCGCCGCCACCGCCGGCCGCGTGCTCACCGTCGGTGGTGCCGTGGTGCGCAGCGAGTTCTCCGCCTCCAACGGAGGCCAGGTGGCCCCCGGCGGCTACCGCTGGACCGCCCTTCGCCCCGACCCCTACGAGGACCGCCTGCCCACCACGGTCACCCGGTGGACGGCGACGGTCGATGCCGCCTCCCTGCAGCGCCGCCACCCGGGCGTCGGAACGGTGCGCCGGGTCGTGGTGACCAGCCGCGACGGCCACGGCCAGTGGGGCGGACGGGTCAGGACCGTGCGCGTCGAGGGCAGCACCGGCCGCGTGACGCTCACCGCCAGCCAGTTCGCACCCCACGTGAAGGGCTGGAAGGGCGCCTGGTTCACCGTCGCCTGAGGTGGTCGTCGCGGGTGACGGAACGAGCCCGACCGTCGCCCCGAGGCCATGGCTAGGCTCACCCGCATGCCCGCACCCAGCGCTCCCAGTGCCCGCCCCGCCCTGTGGACGCGGTTGTTCACCAGCCTGACGGTGGCGAACTTCGGCGTCGCGATGATCTTCTACATGCTCACCTCGACGCTGAGCGGCTGGGCCCTCGACGAGCTGGGGGCCAGCCAGACCCAGGCCGGGCTGGTGGGCACCGCCTGGTTCATCGGGGCGATGGTCGCCCGCCTGGTGGCGGGGCGGATGGCCACCACGCTGGGGGAGCGGATCGTCGTAGTGGGAAGCACCCTGGCGATGCTGCTGGGCACCCTCGTCTACCCCTGGGTTGGCTCGGTCGCGGTGCTGCTGGTGCTGCGCTTCCTGCATGGCATCGGCTTCGGCATCGCCGCCACGGCGCTGACCGGCACCGCGCTCTCCCGGGTGCCGATCGAGCGCCGCGGCGAGGGGTCTGGCTGGTTCAGCCTCGGCCTTGCCCTGGCTACCGGGATCGGGCCCTTCGTCGGGGCGCAGCTGCAGAAGGGATCTGGCCAGCAGTCGGTATTCCTGGCCGCCATTGCCTGCGGGCTGGTGTCGGTGGTGAGTTCGCTGCTGGTGGCGCGCGGCATGTCACCGCGTGAGCGAAGGCGGGAACGGGAGCGCCTCACGCTGTCCGACTTCGTCGAGCCCGGGGTGCTGCCCGTGGCGTTGACGGTCGCCGTCTGCGCCATGCCCTTCGGCGCCATCCTCACCCTGCTCAGCCCCTATGCCCGCAGCGTCGGGCTGGGCGAAGCCGGCGGCTGGTACTTCCTGGTCTACGCCCTGGTGATCGCCATCTCGCGCCCGGTGGCGGGGATGCTCCAGGACCGCGTCGGCGACACCACGGTGCTGCTGCCGATGATGATCGCCATGGTGGCGGGGGTGCTGCTCACCGCCCTGGCCACCTCCGGAGCACTGCTGCTGGCCGGGGGAGCCTTGCTCGGCCTGGGCTACGGGACGCTGGTGCCCTCGGGCCAGACGGTCGCGCTCAACCTGGTCGGTTCGGCACGTGCCAGCCTGGGCGTCTCCAGCTACTTCCTGCTGGTCGACGCCGGCACCGGGATCGGCCCCTTCGTGCTGGGAGCCTTGGTGGAGCCGATGGGCTACCGGGGTGCGCTGCTGGTGGGGGCGGGCTGTGCCGTGGCCGGAACCTTGATGATGGGCGTGCTGCACCACCGCATGCGTCGCCGCCCCCGCGAGCGCGTCGCCTGAGGGGTCATGGGGCAGGGGCACGGACTCCCCTTCGCACGGGGGGCGCCGGGCCCAATCTGGCTGGATTCCTTGTCTGCTAGCGTCTCCTCAATTTCCCAACGGTGTGGGGGCAAGCGAGGGGAGCACGATGAGTGCTGTTGAGCGTGGCCGAGCCGGCGTCGGGTCTGTCGATGTCTGAGCTTGAGATCAAGGGGGTGTCCTACGTCTACCGAGGTGGGACCCCCGCTCTCAATGCCCTGGACCTCAGCCTCGATGAAGGTGTCGTGGGGTTGGTTGGCGCCAATGGGGCGGGCAAGTCGACGCTGATGCGCATGATTGCTGGTGCCCTGCCGCCGACGACGGGCACCGTGCGCATCGACGGTCGGGACCTCTATGCGTCCCGTGACCGCCGCAAGGCCCTGGGGCAGGTGGCGTGGATGCCCCAGACCCCGACGGCACCCGGCAGGGTGTCCGTGGTGGACTTCGTCGCCTACCTCACGTGGCTGCGAGGATTCTCGCGCAAGGAAGCACGCCAGCGGGCCGACCGTGCCATCCAGCAGGTGAATCTCACCCAGGCTGCGCAGGCGCCGATGAACAGCCTGTCTGGTGGGATGGTGCGCCGCGCCTGGCTGGCCCAAGCACTGGCCTGCGAACCGACGATCCTCCTGCTTGATGAGCCGAGCACCGGGCTTGATCCACGGCAGCGCGCCACCATGGTGGAGCTGTTGAAGAAGACCTCGGCGAAGCTGGTGATCTTGTCGAGCCACTTGCTGGAGGACGTGGTGGAACTCACCGACCGCGTCATCGTCCTTGATCGCGGACTGATCGTCCATGACGGCTTGCCCCCGGACAGCGGCAACCCCTCGTGGCTCCTCGACCTCATTCCGGACACGGACGACCGGCCATGATGGGCATCCAGATGTGGACGCGGGCCTGCTGGAAGTTCCTGGTGCCCGCGATGCTGGCTGTGCAGGTCTTCTGCATGCTCAACGCCCAGTCGGTCGACAGCACCTCCCTTCCGGCCTGGGCCCTGGACTGGTCCTGGATGCTCTCGCTGTGGAGTGGGGGGACGCTGCTGCTGTCACCGGTGGCCGCGGCAGCGGTGGTCCTGTTGATCCACCGCGCCTGGCGTGACCCGGTTGATGCGCTGGTAGGGGGCCTGGCCCGGGCGCCGCGCAGTCGTCTGGACATCCTCGCCGCGGTATACCTCATGGGAGTGGCCGTTCAGGCAGTCACCTTGGCCTTGGGGAGCGCGCTGTGCGTCATTGGCCATGCGAATGCGACCGGGGTCACCCTCCCCTGGCAGCTCCTGACGGGCCCGGCGGCACTGCTGGCAGCAGTGTGCCTGGGAGGTGTGATCGGGGAGTACTGGAAGGACCCCTGGGCCGTGCCGGTGACGGCGATCGCGATCTTCCTCTCGCAGAACGTCTTCTACGCCGAAGGCTATCCGGAGCTGTTGGCCACGGAGGCGGCCGGCTGGTTCATGACCGGCTACCGCCCGATTCCCGGTCATTTGGCGGCGACGGTCGCGGCCAACATCCTGATGGCGGTCGGGTGCTTGTGCCTGCAGATGCGACGGGTGCCGATCAGGGCACTGCGTCGACACTTCTGGTGGATGGTGGCGATCTGCTGCTTCGTGGGGATTGGCGCCGTCTTCGAGCCCTCCGTGGCGCGTCAGGCAGTGGACACCTACGAGGAGATCAGATGAGCGTCGGGGTGGTGCTGCGCCTGCACCGGATCCCGCAGTTCTGCATCGGTCTCGGACTCGTCATCCTGCTCGCCAGCCTCTTCCGGCAGCCGCTGAGCATTCCCGGGGCAGACGGCATTCGCATTGCCCAAGAGATGTTCATTGCCTTCACCCCTGCGCTCCTGGGGATCTGCACTGTGCCCCCATTGGGTGAGATACGCTCCACGACCTTGCGAGGGCCACAGGTCGACGTCGCGGTGAACAGCATCTTCGTCTTGGGATCGACGATCCTCTGCGCGTGGCTGTGGCACAGCTCTGGTGCGCAGTGGGGTGCGCTCCACTTCGAACTCTTCTTGAGCAGTGTCCTGGTGGCCTCCACCATCCTGACGACACGTCGGTGGGGGGCATCGGGGCTGGTCCTTTCTGCCGGGGCGGGGGCAGTCCTGCTCATGTTCTGGGATGGGCTTGCCGGGCTGATGGGATTCCAGGGCTTCTCCAACCGCTACGGCATGGTGCATCAGCACACCTCGGTATGGGGTCTGGTTGCGCTGTTTGTAGCGGGTGCAGCCGTCGTCTTCGCCATTGCCGTCGATCCCCATCGGCCCTTGGCCCACGCCCAGTCCTGAGCCGGACCCTGCTCTTGGTCGAGCCCGTCAGGATGCCCGCCGACTCCGCACGTCGAAAGCTCACTGGGCATGCGCTCCACCGGGCGCCCGGTCGTTCCTCGACGTGCACAGTGGCCGCCGGCCCGCCACCCAGGAGCCAGCGCCGTGGCCAGCGGCAGGAATGGTGCGAAACCCCGCGCACACGGCCTGTACCATGGACGACGACCGCAAGGCCGTGATGGGGCCATCACCCCGGAGCTGCCGGAAGAACAGTCGAGAACCGACCCACTAGACCCGGCTGCGGCGAGCAAGAGTGGAATCCGTCGTGCACGGGTTCAAGGAGGGTGGTACCGCGGGTCGCCCGGAGAGTCTCCGGATGCCTCGTCCCTTCGTCAGGCCAGACGACGAAGAGGATCGCGATGAGCACCGACCAGACTCCCGACGCAGCCACCAACCGGGGCGCGCGCCAGTACAACAGCGTCCCTGCCCAGATCGACCTGCCGGCGATGGAGCACGAGGTGCTCGCCCTGTGGGAGCGCGAGCAGACCTTCGACAAGACCCTCGAGGCCACCCGCGACGGAGAGCCGTGGACCTTCTACGAGGGCCCCCCGACGGCCAATGGCCAGCCCGGCACGCACCACATCGAGGCCCGCGTCTTCAAGGACGTCTTCCCCCGCTTCAAGACGATGCAGGGGCGGCGCGTGGACCGCAAGGCCGGCTGGGACTGCCACGGCCTGCCGGTGGAGCTGGCCGTCGAGAAGGAACTGGGCATCGACTCCAAGGACCAGATCGAGGACTTCGGCGTCGAGGCCTTCAATGCCAAGTGCCGCGAGAGCGTCAGCCGCCACGTCGGGCAGTTCGCCGAGCTCACCAACCGCATGGGCTACTGGGTGAACATGGACGAGGCCTACTGGACGATGGCCCCCGAGTACGTCGACAGCGAGTGGTGGGCGCTCAAGACGATCTTCGACAAGGGCCTGCTGGTGGAGGACTTCCGCGTCGCCCCCTACTGCCCCAATGACCAGACCGCGCTCAGCGACCACGAGCTGGCGCAGGGCTACGAGGACACCGTCGACACCACCGTCTTCGCCCGCTTCCCGCTCACCAGCGGTCCGTGGGCGGGCAAGGCCGACCTGGCGATCTGGACCACCACCCCCTGGACGCTGGTGGCCAATGTCACGGTCGCCGCCGGCGCCGAGATCGAGTACTGCATCGCCCGCAAGGAGGGCGAGACCCCGGTCGTGATCGCGGTGGAGAACGTGCCCACCGCACTGGGGGAGGAGTGGAGCGTCGGCGAGACCTTCCTGGGGCGTGAGATGGAGGGCTGGACCTACCAGCGCGCCATCGACGTCATGGAGCAGCCCGGCAAGGCCTGGTTCGTCGTGCTCGAGGACTACGTCGCCGTCGGTGAGGGCACCGGCCTGGTGCACCAGGCCTACCCCTTCGGCCAGGACGACTACGAGAGCAACAAGCGCCACGGCGTCGAGTTCGTCAACCCGATCGGCCCCGACGGCTGCTTCACCGAGGGCAATGGCTTCGTCAGCGGCCTGTTCTTCAAGAAGGCCGACCCGGTCATCGTCGAGAAGCTGCGCGAGGACGGCCTGCTGCTCGGCACCCTCGACCACGAGCACCCCTACCCGCACTGCTGGCGCTGCCACACCCCGCTGATGTACTACGCGATGCCCAGCTGGTACATCCGCACCACGCAGCGCAAGCAGCAGCTGATCGACGAGAACGAGCGGACCAACTGGTACCCCGAGAGCATCAAGCACGGCCGCTTCGGCGACTGGCTGGAGAACAACATCGACTGGGCGCTGAGCCGCAGCCGCTACTGGGGCACGCCGCTGCCGGTCTGGCGCAATGACGCCGACCCCACTCGTGTGGTCTGCGTCGGCTCGCGCGCCGAGCTGGCCGAGCTGGCGGGGCGTCCCGAGCTGGCCCAGATGGACCCGCACCGTCCCTTCGTCGATGAGGTCACCTTCACCCTGCCCGGCGAGCAGGGCACCTACCGTCGCGTGCCCGAGGTGATCGACGCCTGGTTCGACTCCGGCTCGATGCCCTTCGCCCAGTGGGGCTACCCGTGGGTGGAGGGCTCCAAGGAGAAGTTCGAGGCCAACTACCCGGCCGACTTCATCTGCGAGGCCACCGACCAGACCCGCGGCTGGTTCTACACGCTGATGGCGGTCAACACGCTGGTCTTCGACCAGTCCAGCTACAAGAACGTGCTGTGCCTGGGCCACATCCTGGCCGAGGACGGCCGCAAGATGAGCAAGCACCTGGGCAACATCCTGCTTCCCATCCCGTTGATGGACAAGCACGGCGCCGACGCGGTGCGCTGGTTCATGGCCGCCTCCGGCTCGCCGTGGGCTGCCCGTCGCGTCGGTGACACGACGATCACCGAGACGGTCCGCAAGGTGCTGCTGACCTACTGGAACACCGTCGCCTTCCACGCCCTGTACTCCCGCGCCAACGAGTTCATCCCGGGGGGAGCGATCCCCCCGAACCCCCCTGCGCTCGGCACGGCATTGGATGCTGCTTCTTCGTCGCAGCACGCCGACGGAGCCTCGCAGTCGGTGGTGCCGGTGGCGGAACGCCACGTGCTGGACCGCTGGCTGGCCAGCGCCACGAACCAGCTGGTGCTGGACGTCACCGAGGCGCTGGAGAAGTTCGACACCCAGCACGCCGGCAGCCGGATCGCCGCCTTCGTCGACGAGCTGAGCAACTGGTACGTGCGCCGTAGCCGTCGCCGCTTCTGGGACGGTGACCCGTCGGCCCTGACCACGCTGCACGAGACGCTGGAGGTGCTCACCCGCCTGATGGCGCCGATGGTGCCCTTCATCACCGAGCGCGTCTGGCAGGACCTGTTCGTGGCCACCGATCCCCAGGCGCCGAGCTCGGTGCACCTGGCGCGCTGGCCCGAGGCGGACACCTCGCTGGTGGACCCGCTGCTGGAGCGTTCGATGGAGCAGACCCGCCGCCTGGTGGAGCTGGGCCGAAGCGCCCGCGCCGAGGCCCGGGTGAAGACCCGTCAGCCGCTGGCCCGGATGCTGGTGCCCAGTGCCGCCCACGCGCAGCTGGACGAGTCGCTGGTGGCCGAGATCGCCGCCGAGCTCAACATCGGCTCGATCGAGTCCTTCAGCTCGGCCGGCGACGTGGTCGACTACTCGGCCAAGGGCAACTTCCGGGCCCTGGGCAAGCGCTTCGGCAAGCAGACCCCGCAGGTGGCCAAGGCCATCGCCGAGGCCGATGCCGCCGAGCTCGCCGCCAGCCTGGCCGCGCACGGCACGGCGACCGTCGCCTTCGACGGGGGAGTCGAGGTGGGCCCCGACGAGGTGATCGTCACCGAGCGCCCGCGTGAGGGCTGGAGCGTGGTCAACGAGCAGGGCGAGACGGTGGCGCTCGACCTGCAGCTCACCCCCGAGCTGGTGCAGGCCGGCCTGGCCCGCGACGTGATCCGCTTCGTGCAGGAGACCCGCAAGGGCTCCGGGCTCGAGGTGAGCGACCGGATCAGCCTGCAGTGGTCGGCCACCGGCGACCTGGCCGAGGCCATCCGCGCCCACCAGCAGCTGATCGCCGACGAGGTGCTGGCCACCAGCATCGGCGAGGGCGAGGCTGCCGACGGCTGGGTCGTCGAGTCCGACCTGGGCCTGCAGGTGCGGGTCGCCAAGGCCTGATCGCACCCTCCTCGCACACGGTGCCCCGCCGGTTCTTCGGCGGGGCACCGGCGAGTCCGGGATGCTGCGGGGCATCGCGGGGGCGTGACAGGCTGGGGGGCATGCAGATCACACCAGACCGTCCCATCCGTTGGGGAATCGCCGGACCCGGCCGGATGGCCGAGGTCTTCGTCAAGGACTTCGCCCACGTGGAGGGGGCGGTCGTCCAGGCCGTCGGCTCGCGCAGCCAGGAACGCGCCAGTGCCTTTGCCGAGGCCCACGCCATCCCCACCGCCCACGGCAGCTACCAGGAGCTGTGTGCCGACCCTGAGGTGGACGTCGTCTACGTCGCCACCCCGCACCCCCAGCACAGGGACGTCGCCCTGATGGCGATTGCCCAGGGCAAGGCCGTGCTGGTGGAGAAGTCCTTCACCGCCACCCTGGCCGGCAGCCGCGAGGTCGTCGAGGCGGCCCGTGCCGCCGGCGTCTTCTGCATGGAGGCGATGTGGACCCGGCTGCAGCCGCTGACCCGCGAACTGCACCGCATCATCGAGACGGGCGAGATCGGCACCGTGCGGGCCGTGCAGGGAGACCTGTTCGCGCAGCGCGACTACAACCCCGACGACCGCCTGTTCGCCAAGGAACTGGGCGGCGGTGCCCTGCTCGACCTGGGCGTCTACGTGCTCAGCTTCGCGCAGGACTTCCTGGGGGATGCGAACCAGATGCAGGTGACCGGCGCGCACTATCCCAATGGGGTGGAGTCGCAGGCCGCCATCGCCCTGGGCTACGAGTCGGGCGCGATCGCCAGCCTGGCCGTCTCGCTGGAGGCCGCCGGGCCGGGTCGCTTCGCGATCACCGGCGAGCGTGGCTGGATCGACGTCAAGCCCCGCTTCCACCACCCCGTCGAGGCCGTGGTGCACGTCAAGGGCGGCGAACCCCGCACGGTGCGCGCCGAGGCCAAGGGCACCGGCTACAGCCACGAGATCGACGAGGTGAACCGCTGCCTGCGTGCCGGGCTCACCGAGAGCCCGGTCCTGCCGCTCGACGGGACCTTGGCCGTGATGGCCCAGTTGGAACAGGCTCTTCATGCCCTTGGCGTAGAGCAGCACGAACAGGGCATCTGATGGGGGATGATGGAGCCATGAACATCACCGTTGCACTGAAGAACGAGAAGAAGCGTTACGAGGGTGCCGTCGACGGCCAGCGGGCCGGTTTCGTCACCTATGAGCCCGAGGGCGATGTCCTGGACCTGCAGCACACCGAGGTGGACGACGAGTACGCCGGCCAGGGCGTCGGCACCGAGATGGTCAAGCAGACGCTGGACCTGATCCGCGCCGTGGACAAGAAGGTCAAGCCGAGCTGCCCCTTCATCAAGAAGTTCATCGACGAGAACGCCGAGTACCAGGACCTGCTGGCCTGAGTCCTCGCCCCGGCCAGCGGCCGTTGACTGCACCGACCCCTGTCGCCGCCCACCCGGGCAGCGGCAGGGGTCCGGTCATCTTCGGGGCTCCCACAGGACGGATGTCAGCGTCTCGACAGGTGGCGCTGGCTAGAGTGGTGCACGGCTCCCAGACCGGGGCCGACAGAGCTGGAGGTGTCATGGGACGGATCGTCCAGAAGTTCGGTGGATCGTCGGTGGCCGACGCCGCATCGATCAAGCGCGTTGCCCGCAGGGTCCTCAACGCCAAGCTGGCAGGCCACGACGTCGTCGTGGTGATCTCCGCGATGGGTGACACCACCGACGAGCTGATGGACCTCGCCCTGCAGGTGAGCCCCCAGCCGAAGCCGCGAGAGCTCGACATGCTGCTCACCACCGGAGAGCGCCAGAGTGCCGCGCTGCTGGCGATGGCCCTGTCCGACCTGGGCGCCGAGGCCCGCAGCTACACCGGTTCGCAGGCGGGCGTCATCACCACCGGCACCCACGGTGACGCACGGATCATCGACATCACCCCCGGCCGCATCGAGCAGGCCCTGGGGGAGGGCAATGTGGTGATCGTCGCCGGATTCCAGGGCGTCAGCCAGAACACCAAGGACGTCACCACCCTGGGGCGTGGCGCCTCCGACACCACCGCCGTCGCGCTCGCGGCCGCCTTGGGCGCGGAGTACTGCGAGATCTACTCCGACGTCGACGGGGTCTTCACCGCCGATCCGCGCATCGTGCCCGGAGCCCGGCACATCCCCGAGATCTCCTACGAGGAGATGCTGGAAATGGCCGCCAACGGCGCCAAGATCCTGCACCTGCGCTGCGTCGAGTACGCGCGCCGGGAGAACGTCCCCGTCCACGTCCGTTCGTCCTTCTCCGACAAGCCCGGCACCTGGGTGAAGGACCTGCCCGCCCCGTCGAACGACACCGAAGGAAGCACCATGGAACAAGCACTGATCACCGGCGTCGCCCACGACCGCTCCGAGGCCAAGATCACCGTCGTCGGTGTTCCCGACCGTCCGGGTGAGGCCGCCGAGATCTTCGACACCATCGCGCGCGCCGAGATCAACATCGACATGATCGTGCAGAACGTCTCCCAGGTGGCCAGCGGGCGCACCGACATCTCCTTCACCCTGCCCAGCAACGACGGTCGCAAGGCGATCGACGTGCTGAACATGATGCGCGACAAGATCCAGTTCAACGAGCTGCTCTACGACGACCAGATCGGCAAGGTCTCGGTGATCGGTGTGGGCATGCGCTCCCACCCCGGCGTCACCGCCACCTTCTTCCGCGCGCTCAGCGATGCCGACGTGAACATCGACATGATCTCCACTTCCGAGATCCGCATCTCGGTGGTCGTCGATGCCGACCACGTCGACCGGGCGGTCCAGGCAGCCCACACCGCCTTCGGGCTCGACGCCGAGGGCGAGGCCGTCGTCTACGCCGGCACCGGCCGGTGACCACGTCTTCGGGGGGAGACGGGTCGACGGCTGGAGGTGAGGCGCCCGACGGTGGAGTCGGGCCCCACCATCGAGTCGCGTCCGACACCGACCGGACCATGGTGATCGGGCAGGTCGACCATCCGTGCAGGGGACGCTGGGAGGTCACCGTCGACGGGCCCGCGAGCCTCGACGAGCCCCCGAGCCCTGACGAGGCGGCGACGGATCCTTCCCAGGAGCCCGTCGTGGAGCCCGAACCGGCCACGCCAGCGGCCCCGTCCGGCCCGTCGGTGGGACGCTCCAGCGCCCTGATGGCGGCCGGCACCCTGGTGAGCCGCATCCTGGGCTTCGTCCGCAACTTCTTCTTCGCGGCGGTGGTGGCCACCTCGCTGGCGGCCGATGCCTTCAATGTCGCCAACACGATGCCCAACTACCTGCTGACGGTGCTCAATGCCGGCATCCTGCAGGCGGTGCTGATTCCGCAGATCACGGCGGCGATGAAGCACGAGGACGGCGGGCAGGAGTTCGTCGACAAGCTGTTGACCGCCGCCTTCGGTGCCATCCTGGCCCTGACGGTGGTGGGCACACTCATGACGCCGTGGCTGATCCGTTGGACCAGCGACCTTCCGCCGGCGGCCACGCACCTGAGTATCCTGTTCGGCTACATCTGCCTGCCCCAGGTGCTCTTCTACGGCCTCTACTCGGTGCTGGGCAATGTGCTCAATGCCCGTGACCGCTTCGCCGCCTTCATGTGGGCGCCGGCGCTGGCCAACCTGGTGCAGATCGCCGGCCTGGTCGCCTTCCTCGTGCAGTGGGGTGAGCAGACCGATCCCAGGCGGTGGAGCCCGGTGATGGTGTGGACGCTGGCAGGCTCCACCACCCTGGGCATCGCCGTCCAGGCGCTGGTGCTCATCCCACCGCTGGTGGCCAGCGGCTTCCGCTACCGTCCCCGCTTCGGCCTGCGCGGCTCCGGGCTCGGCTCGGCCTCCAGGATGGTCGGCTGGACCCTCACCGCACTGTTGGTCGCCCTGGCTGGCGGGATCGTGGTGCAGAAGGTGCTCACCGCCGTCGTGGAGCACGCCAGCAAGAGCGGCCCTCCCGTGGGTGGCCTGACCTCCTACAACTTCGCGATGCTCGTCTTCACCCTGCCGCACGGCCTGGTGACGGTGAGCATCATCACCGCGCTCTTCCCGCAGATGACGCGCGCCTGGCAGGCCGACGACCTGAAGCAGATGCGTCGCCTGCTCACCCGGGCGCTGTCGATGCCGGCGGTGCTCATCATCCCGGCCAGTGTCGGCATCCTGGTGCTGGCCGAGCCCATCGTGCACGTCCTGCTGCGGCTGCCCGAGCGCAGTGCCCAGCCCGTCGTGCTGGCCCTGCAGATCATGAGCTTCGGGATCTTGGGCTACGGCTTCTCGGTGCTGCAGCAGCGCTACTGCTTCGCGCGCGAGGCGGGTCGCGAGAACCTCGCCTACCAGGGTTTCCTGACCGCCATCCAGGTGTCCTTCGCGCTGGGTGCGCTGTGGTTCGCCCCGGCGCACTGGGTGCTGCCACTGGTGGCCGTGGGCCTGGTGGTGGGCAACTGGGCCCAGTCGCTGGTCTTCATCGCGGTGGCGCGACGCCAGATGGGCGGCCTGCGCCTGACCGGCGTGCTGCGGCTGTGGACGCGGCTGGTGATCGCCTCCGTGCTGGGTGGCGGCACCGCCTGGCTGGTGGTGCACGGCATGAGTGGTTTCGGCCGCTCCTGGACCCTCTCGCTGGCCACCTGCGCGCTGGCTGGCCTGGCCTTCGGGCTGGTCTACCTGGCGGTCTCGAAGCTGCTGCACATCCGCGAGGTGGACGAGGTCTTCAACCCGATCCTGCGTCGGCTGCACCTGGCCCGCTGAGACAGAGCGGGCCGAGGTGGCATCACGGCCCTGGTGCCAGCCCCGTGCTGGTGCCAGGGGCCGTCTTCGTGTGCGGAGCGTTCTTGTACTGGGCGGTTCGAACCGCCCAGTACAAACAGAAAGGCCCCGGATTGCGTTTCCGGGGCCTTCCTTGATGCAAGTCCCGCTCGGGGGTTCGGGGCTTGCGATGCGGGAACAACACTCGGGGGGTTGCTGTTCCGTTGTGTCGATGACGCTCGGGGGTTCGTCATCTGTTGACAACTCTATGGTGGTCGTCTGACCGAGTCAACGCAGGAGGGGCCTTCTGCAGCTCTCGTTCAGTTGTTAAGTTTTAAGTCGTGGATGGTGAACTTGAACGTGCCATCCCTGCGGGGGTGGAACTTGGGCCACTGTGGCTGGGCCGGGGCCCGTCCAGAAACCACGTCCTGAGGGGCTCTCATTGCGCCATCTGCATCGAGGCCTGTTCTCGATGTGGTTTGCGGACGGGGCTCAAGAATCCTGTGAACCTTGCGCTGCTGCTGGCCCCGGGTTGGGAATGCCCGGAAAGGACAAATGCGTGGGTTTCCGAAGAAACCCACGCACTGTGTGCTGGTCGGGGTGACAGGATTTGAACCTGCGACCTCGTCGTCCCGAACGACGCGCGCTACCAAGCTGCGCCACACCCCGGCACTTGTCTGGCCCGAAGGCCGTGGACCACTCTATACCCACTGAGGAGTGAAGGCCAATCCCCGTGCAGCAAGGACCAGTGCCGGTTACGGTGCCCCTCAGCGGGCGACGAGCGTCAGCAGCGTGGCCTCGGGGCGGCAGGCGATCCGGTAGGGCGCGAAGGGCGACGAACCCAGCCCGGCCGAGACGTGCAGCCAGCTGGTGTGGGGTTCCCCGTCGGGTCCGACGGCGGTGTGCGTGCTGAGTCCCTTGACCCGCTCGGTGTCCAGGTCGCAGTTGGTCACCAGCGCCCCCTTGAAGGGCAGGCAGACCTGTCCGCCATGGGTGTGGCCGGCGAAAACCAGGTCCATGCCGTCGGCGGTCATCGCGTCGAGCAGGCGCAGGTAGGGGGCGTGGGCGACGGCGACGTTCAGGTCCACCCCATCCTCGGCCGGCCCGGCCACCAGCGAGTAGTCGTCCTTGCCCAGGTGTGCGTCGTCGGTGCCGCGGAAGGCGATGCGTCGCCCCGCCACCTCGAGGGTGGCGCGGTGGTGGTTCAGGTCGGCCCAGCCGCGGCTGGTCATCGCGGCCCGCAGGTCCTCGTAGGGCAGCTCGGCGGTGGTGTGCTTCTTCACGTTCGACGGCCCGGCCAGGTACTGCGCCGGGTTCTTGAACTTCGGCATCCGGTAGTCATTGGAGCCGAAGACGAAGACGCCGGGCACGTCGAGTAGACCGCCCCAGGCCTCCAGCAGGGGCGCGATGGCCTCGGGGGAGCAGAAGTTGTCGCCGGTGTTGACCACCAGGTCGGGCTGCAGCTCCTGCAGGGCGCTGATCCAGGCCAGCTTGCCCTTCTGGCGCGGCAGCAGGTGGATGTCGCTGAGGTGCAGCACCCGGATCGGCTCCTGCCCCTCGGGCAGCACCGGAACGTTCACATGGTTGAGCGTGAACTGCTGCGCCTCCCACAGGCCATAGCCCAGGGTGGCGGCGCCGGTCGCGACGGTGGCGGCGGCAAGGCGTGTCGGTGGGCGCATCAGTTGCTCTTCGTGGCGGTGGGTTTGCTGGTGGGCTTCTTGGTCACCTTGATGGTGGTGGTCTTCTTGGCCGTGGGCTTGCTGGTGGCCTTCTTGCTGGTCTTGCTGGTCTTGCTGGCCGTCGGCTTGCTCGTCGCCTTCTTGCTCGTCGCCTTCTTGGTGGGCTCCGAGGTGGCCTTCTTGCTCGGCTTCGGCTTCGGCTGGGGGCGGGGACCGTTGGAGATCACGAAGGTGATCGGACGGTTCACCGACCGGATGCCGCTGCTGGGGTAGGAGTACAGGAAGGTGCCCTCGCGGTAGCCGCTGTACTCGTAGGCGATCTCGGTGGAGAAGCCGGCTGCTTCCACCTTGGCCATCGCGTCCTTCATCGTCAGGCCCTTGGTGTTGGGGATGGTCGCCTTCTTGCCCTCGATCACCTCACCGCTCGGCTTGTGGAACTTCGTGCGGGGCTCACCCTCGAGGGCGGCCCTCATCGACGCGCGCCAGATCTTGCCTGCGTCACCGGAGCCCGAGCCCGACAGGACGTGGCATCTGCCGCTGTAGTCGGTGCCGTGGACGCAACGGCCGGTGATGGAGCGGCTCTTGCGTCCCTTGTACTGGTCCGACTGCTTGTCGGCGGCGATCATCGAGACACCGGCCATGTCGGGGGTGTAGCCGGCCAGCCACACCGCCTCGGCCGAGTCGGTGGTGCCGGTCTTGGCGGCCTGGTCACGGCCGTCGCCCAGGTTGGCGGGGCGGGCGGTGCCGCTCTCGATGGTCCTCTGCAGGATCTGGCTGACCCGATCCGCGACGCGGGGGTCGATCGTCTGCTTGCAGTTGGCCGAGGGGACGGGGGCCTTCTTGCCGGCCTTGGTGGTCACCGACTTGATGATGATCGGATCACACCGCACGCCACGGTTGGCGAAGGTGGCATAGGCCTGGGCCATCGACATCGGGGTCACCTCGACCGGGCCGAGGGTGAAGGAGGGCACATGGTCGTAGCCCGCATTCATGTTAGGAGCCGGGTCCTTGATCAGGTCCTTGCCGTCGGCGCGCTCCACGCCCGCCGCCTGGGCCATCTTCACCACGTCACAGTTGCCGACGGCACGCTGCAGCTGCACGAAGTAGGTGTTGACGGAATACATGGAAGCCTGGGTCATGTCGAAGTTGCCCGACCGAGTCGAGTTCTTCGGGGCGTAGGGCGGTGAGACGAAGGGGCCGTCACAGGAACGAAAGGTCTGCCCGGTGAAGTCCATCGGCGACGGAGAGTTGTAGCGACGCTCGGGAGAGATGCCCTTGTTGATCGCCGCCGCGGCGGTGAAGACCTTGAAGGTCGATCCGGCCTGGTAGCCCTCCGCGCCACCCAGGCCGCGGTTGACCGAGTAGTTGAACCAGGTCTCGCCGTCCTTGTTGCCCAGCTTGGTGCGGTTCTGCGCCATGGCGACGACCAGCCCGGTCTTGGGCTGGATCAGCACCGAGGTGGAGATGAAGGGGTCGGTGGGCGCGACCACGCGGGCCACGGCCTTCTCGGCGGAGCGCTGGGCCTTCGGGTCGATCAGCGTCTGGATCGTCAGGCCGCCGCGCTGCAAGGTGTTGAGTCGCTCGTCGGAATCCTTGCCGAGCGACTTGAACTGGTCGCTGAGCAGCACGCTGCGCACGTACCAGCACAACGTCTGGAAGGGGGAGTCGGTGCAGTCATTCTTCGGCTTCTGCACCTTCGACTTGTCGAAGCCGGTCTTCTTCGCGGCCTCGGCCTCGGCCGGGGTGATCTTCCCCAGCTGCACCATCCGGTTCAGCACCGTGTCACGGCGCTTGAGCGCCAGCGTCTCGTTGTTGATCGGATCGGTGGCGGCCGGATTCTGCACCATGCCGGCCAGCAGGGCCGCCTGGGGCAGGGTGAGCTTGTCGGCGCTGGTACCGAAGTAGAGGCGCGAGGCGGCCTCCACGCCGTAGGCGCCGGCACCGTAGTAGGCGATGTTGAGGTAACGCTCCAGGATCTGGTCCTTGGTGAGCTTCTTCTCCACGGCGACGGCATAGCGCAGCTCGCGCACCTTGCGGGTCAGCGTCTGCTCGGTCGCCTTGGCCGCGGCCTCTTCGTCATTGTTGTACTTGGCGGTCTCCACCTGCACCTGCTTGACGTACTGCTGGGTCAGCGTCGACCCGCCCTGGGTGGAACCCGAGGCAGAGCGCAGGGCGGCGCGGGCGGTGCCGCGGAAGTCGATGGCGCCGTGCTCGTAGAAGCGGTCGTCCTCAATGGCGATCTGGGCCGTCTGCATCATCGGCGCGATCTTGTCCAGCGGCACGTAGACGCGGTTCTCGTTGTAGAACTCGGCCAGCACGCTGCCGTCGCTCATCAGCACCTTGGAGCGCTCGGACTGGGGGCCGATCTCGAGCTCGGCGGGCAATGACTCCAACGAGTTGGCGCTGGCCTTCACCACGGAGCCGCCCAGCCACGCATAGGGCAGGATCAACCCGGCGACCAGCAGGCCACAGATCACACTGAGCGCGGCGAACCATCCAAGGTGGTAGGCATTGCTGCCCGGCTTGCGTGGAGTCATGATTCCTAGACTACGTGAGGTCGTGCCGTCTGCTGATGAGCGCACTGCCTGCTGGCGCAGGAAAACCAAGCTCTGTCATCCGGCTTTGCCCTGCATCCAAGGAAAGCAGCCCATGTCCGAGGGCTGGATGCTGTTGTCAGGCGGCGCGTCAGACGCTAGTTTCGGGGGCACTGCCAGGGGTATTCCCTGATGGCAGGGGTATTCCCTGATGGTTCTTCCTCGCGTCGAAGGGAGTGAGGTCAATGTCGACCCACGAGGTGGACGACTGGACGCTGCTCGCCCGGTGTCGCGGCATGGAGGATGCCCTCTTCCCTGACAGCAGGGACCAGAAGCGCATCCGCGATATCTGCCATGACTGCCCCGTGCGCGTCGACTGCCTCGCCGAGGCCCTCGACAACAGGATCGAATGGGGTGTGTGGGGCGGCCTCACCGAGCGGGAGCGCCGCGCCCTGCTGCGCCAGCGGCCCGACGTGAAGAACTGGCAGACCGTGCTGGAGAAGAACGAGTCCAGCTCCCGCAAGGAGGCAGAGCGCCGCCGCCGCGAGGTGCACCTGCTCGGCGCCGAGCAGGTCCCGCCGGTGGCCGACACTGTCTGAACCAGTTTCCTCCTGAATGGGCACAGGGCCGCACCGTCGATGACGGTACGGCCCCGGCCACGATGGCCCTTGGTGTGCTCAGGCGGTTTCGCAGACCAGTTCCACCTCGACGCAGGCGTCGATCGGCAGGCTGGCCACGCCGACGGCGCCACGCACGTGGACGCCCTGCTCGCCGAAGACCTCACCGAAGAGCTCCGAGGCGCCATTGGCCACCCCCGGCTGCTCGGTGAAGTCGGGCGCGGAGGCGACGAAGACTGTGATCTTGCAGATGCGGGTGATGGCGTCGACGCCCCCCGCAACCTGGGCCGCGGCCGCGAGCGCATTGAGTGCCGCGATGCGGGCCTGCGCCTTGGCCATCTCGGGCGTCACCTCGGCACCCACCTTGCCGGTGAGCTCGAGCTTGCCGTCGATCAGCGGCAGCTGGCCGGAAGTCCACACCTGGGTGCCGACCTTCGCGGCGGGCGTGTAGGCGGCCAGCGGCGTGGCCACGGGCGGCAGGACGATCCCCAGCTCGTCGAGCTTCTCGCTGGTTCTCATCACTTCTCCTCGGGCAGCGGGCGCTTGAAGTAGCCGACCAGCGTGTCCGGGTTCGGGCCGGGCACGAGCTGGACGAGCTCCCAGCCGTCCGCTCCGAAGTTGTTCAGGATCTGCTGGCTGACATGGCTCAGCACGGGGGCCGTGAAGTATTCCCACTTGGTCATGCGGCAAGCCTAGTCGCCAGCCCGTCCTCGTGCGGGCCCGGCACCTGCCTCCACGTCCCACTTCCCGAGGGGGGCCTCAGTCGGTGCGGGCGCGCAAACGGGCGATGTCGCGCAGCACCACGGTACGACCGCTCATCAGGATCCACTTGCGGGCCGCGAAGTCGGTGAGCACCTTGTTGACCGTCTCGCGGCTGGCACCGACCATCTGCGCCAGTTCTGCCTGGGTCAGGTCGTGGTCCACCTCGATGCCATGCTCGGTGGGCACGCCGAAGCGATCGCCCAGGGTGAGCAGCAGGTTCGCCATCCGGCCCGGCACGTCGCTGAGCACCAGGTCGGAGATCCGGTCATTGGACACCCGTACCCGGTGGGCCATCTGGTGCATCATGGCAGCGGCGACATCGTGGTTGGTCTCGATCAGGTCCAGCACCGGCTGGCGCTCCAGGTGCAGCAGACTGCAGTCGAGCATCGCGGTGGAGGTGGTCGAGCGCTGCCCGCCGTCGAGCACCGAGAGCTCGCCGAAGATCTCCCCGGGGCCGATCAGCGAGAGCAGTGACTCGCGCGGCGCGGGAATCGTGGGCCGGCCGCGACGGTTCACCGCCACATGCGGCTGGGGCTGGCGCGAGGGGCGGGTCAGCTTCACCTTGCCGGTGATCAGCACGTACAGGCCGGTGGCCTCGTCGCCACTGCGGAAGAGCACCTCGCCGCGAGTCAGCGTGATGGGACGCACGGCCCGTTCCAGCGCTTGACGGGACTGCGTCTCCAGACGCTGGAAGAGCGGTAGCCGAGCAAGGATGTCTTCGTGCATGTCGTCCTCTCTCGCCGACGAATCCTGTGCATTCATGCTAGTGACGCCCCCAATGGCATATGGCAGAGGTCAAAGCATCTCAGTTGCTGAAGTCCCAGTCGAATCGGGGGTCATCATGCCGCGCCGGGGCACGCCGGGCTGGGCCACAGGCCGTGCTGGGTAGGCTGGCCGGGTGGGAGCATCCAGGAGGACGACGGCACCGGCCGAGGGCCTTGAGGCGCTGCAGGAGCGGGCCCAGCAGATGAACCGCCTGCTGGCCGAGTGCTACCCACAGGCCCGCTGCGAGCTCGACTTCACCGACCCCTTCCAGCTGCTGGTGGCCACGGTGCTCTCGGCCCAGAGCACCGACAAGCGGGTCAACAGCATCACCCCGGCCCTGTTCGCACGTTTCCCCGATGCCGTCGCGATGGCCGCAGCCGACCGCGAGGAGGTGGAGCAGATCATCCGCCCCACCGGCTTCTTCCGCGCCAAGACCGATTCGCTGCTGGCGCTGTCGGCACGGATCGTCGACCAGTACGACGGCCAGGTGCCCAGTACCCTCGACGAGCTGGTCACCCTTCCCGGGGTCGGCCGCAAGACCGCCAATGTGGTGCTCGGCAATGCCTTTGGTATTCCCGGCATCACGCCCGACACCCATTTCCTGCGGGTCACGCGACGCATGGGCTGGACCACCGCCACCCGCCCCGACCCGGTGGAGCGTGAGGTCGGCGAGCTCTTCGAGCCTGCCGACTGGGTGCAGCTGTGCCACAACGTCATCTGGCACGGGCGTCGCCGCTGCCATGCCCGTCGCCCCGCTTGCGGGGCCTGCCCCGTCGCCACGCTGTGCCCCGCCTTCGGTGAGGGCGAGACCGATCCCGTGATTGCCGCCACGCTCGTGAGGGAGCCCCGAGGATGACCCGTCGACAGCCCGCCCACCGCCCGCTCGCGGTGGCAACCGCCGCCCTGACCCTGCTCGCCGGGGGGTGTACGGCCACGCCGGAGCCCTCTGTGCCGCAGGTCACCGTCGGGGGCACGCCCGACAGCCAGCGCTCCTTGGCGCCCGACGAGGTGCTGGGAGCGCGCCAGCAGGCCGGCATCGAGGCGTGCCCCGCCAGCGACCTGGACGCGAAGGCCGTCGAGGGCGGCCTGCCCGCGCTCACGCTCGACTGCCTCGGTGGTGACACCAGGGTGAACCTGGCCGGGCTGCCCACCGGCAGGCCCCGCGTGGTGAACCTGTGGGCCCAGTGGTGCCAGCCGTGCGAGAAGGAAGCTCCCGCCTTTGGGGAGGTTTCGAGCCAGGCAACGGGCAAGGTCGACTTCCTCGGCATCAACTATGCCGACCCCTTCACGGGCAAGGCGATCGACTTCGCCATCAAGTACCAGACCCTGTACCCACACCTGTCCGATCCTGACCGGGCTGGCCGCGGCCCGCTGCGGGCCCCGGGCCCGCCCGTCACGCTCTTCGTCGACGCCAACGGCAAGGTCGTCCACCGCGACGCGACCGCCTACGAGTCGGCCGACGCGCTGCGCGCGGACATCAAGAAATACCTGGGGGTGCAGGTGTGAGCCAGCCGCTGGGCCCCATCACGCCGGTGCTGGCCGATCCCCGGTCGCTGCCCCCCGAGCTCGTCGGCCTGACCAGCGCGCTCAGCAGCGATCCCGAGGAGATCCAGCGGCGTGTGACCCACCGGCGCCCCACACGTGAGGGATCGCGGCGAGCCTCGGTGCTGGTGATGATCGGCACCGAGGACTTCGACATCACCTTCACCGAGCGCGCCCACACCATGCGCAAGCATCCGGGCCAGATCTCCTTTCCCGGTGGCTCGCTGGAGCCGGGGGAGGGGGCCGTCGAGGCCGCCCTGCGGGAGGCCTGGGAGGAGATCGGCCTGGCGCCCTCCCGTGCACAGGTGATGGGCCGGCTGCCGGCGGCGCACGTGCGGGCCAGTGCCTTCGACGTCGCCGCGATCGTCGCCGCCTGGGACGGGGAGGCCGACAATGCGGTGGTGCCGGTGGATGCCGCGGAGGTGGCCGCCGTGCACCGCTACCGGATCGAGGACCTGGCCGACCCGGCCAATCGCGTCACCGCCGTCCTGCCCCAGGGCTACTCCGGGCCCGCTTTCACCATGGGGGAGATCTTCATCTGGGGCTTCACCGCCCACCTCACCGACATCCTGCTCGATCTGGGCGGCTGGAGCCGCGAGTGGGACAGCACCCGCGAGGTGCCGGTGCCGCGACGCTTCCTGCGCGACTGACGTGCGCGGGGCATCCGCCGAGCAGACATCGGCCTCCGACCGTGCCGGCTGCACAGGGTCTGGTGCATGGCATGACCGGTCCATGACGTGACGAGGGGCCGCATCCCCGGTGGGATGCGGCCCCTCGTGGAGCTGCTGGACCAGCCCGCGATCAGTTCTTCGCGGCGATGTCGGCGCGAGTGGCGCCGCCGAAGCCATCGCCAGTGGCATCACTGCCGGGCTTGGGAGAGCCGTCCTTGACCTGGCTCACCTTCGCGGCCGCGGCATTGGCCAGGTGGGTGGCCTTCTCGCGGACGGCCTCGGTGCGGCTGCCGGTGCGGGTGGCGGCATCGTCGTCCTTGGCGGCGCGACGGGCGCTCGACAGGCCCTTGCGGTCGCGGATGTCGGCCTCCACCTGGTTGACGCCATTGGTGAGCGAGCGCTTCACGGTGTCGATGGTGGTCTTCGCCTCGGCGATGGCCTGCTTGGGCGGCTGCACGTCCTTCAGCTTCTTCTTGCCGATCAGGGCGAGGATGCCGGCCAGGATCAGCAGGACGACGGCCACGGTGACGAAGCCCAGCGCGCTGGCGGCCAGGACGCCCCAGCCGAACAGGTGCGAGTACAGCAGGCCGAAGCCCAGGCCACCGGCCAGGAAGAGCAGCGAGGCCGCATTGGCGCCCAGATAGCCGGCGGCACCGAACATGCCGCCGCCAACGCCAGCAGCCTTCGCCGCGGGGGCGATCTCCGCCTTCGCTAGGGCGATGTTGTCGTTCACCGCGGACTTGGTGTCGACGACGAGGTTGTTGACAAAGGTTTTCGGATTCTGCCGTTCGGCCATGCTCAGCTCCTCAAGGTGTGCTGCGTTCTCGTCCAGCCTAGTGCTTCTTCGTCCAGCAGGGACATCGTGTCAGCCCTCAGCGGACTCCGGGGCGTGGAAGCGGTTGCGTCGCGACAGCAGCAGGCCACCCACCACGGCCGAGAACAGGGAGGCGGCCAGCACCGCCGCCTTGGCGCTCTCGGCAGTCGACGGATCGCCCGGGAAGGCCAGGTCGGCGATCAGCAGCGAGACGGTGAAGCCGATACCGGTGAGCACTGCCAGCGATGCGACATCGCCCCACCGCACCCCCGGGGCGAGTTCCGCGCTGGTGAAGCGGGCGGTGAGCCTCGCCGTGATGTACACGCCCAGGAACTTGCCGCAGAACAGGCCCAGCAGCACGCCCAGGGCTGCCGGCTCGGTGACCAGGGAACGCATCATCTCCTGCGTCACCGGCACACCGGCGGCGAAGAAGGCGAAGATGGGCACCACCAGGCCCGCCGACCACGGCTCCACCGCATGCTTCCAGCGGTCGAGCGTGTCGTGCGTCTCGTGCTCATTGGTGCGGGTCACCAGGCCGAGCGCGACGCCGGCGATGGTGGCGTGCACCCCGGAGCTGTGCATCAGCCACCAAGCGGCCAGCCCCAGCACCAGGTAGGGCAGCACCGCGTTGACCTCGCGGCGCTGCAGGAACCAGAAGACGGCCACACAGGCCAGCGCGCCGGCCAGCGGCAGCAGCGAGATGCCGCTGGAGAAGAAGACGGCGATCACCAGGATCGCGCCCAGGTCGTCGACGATGGCCAGGGTCAGCAGGAAGGCGCGAAGACCGCTGGGAAGGTTCTTGCCGACGATGGCCAGTACCGCCAGGGCGAAGGCGATGTCGGTGGCCATCGGGATGGCCCAGCCGCCCAGCTGCCCGCCACCGGACACGGCGATGGCGACGTAGACCAGGGCGGGCACCACCATCCCGCCCAGCGCCGACAGGATCGGCAGCAGGGCGTCGGCGGGGCGGCTCAAGGAGCCCTCGACCAGTTCGCGCTTGAGCTCGAGTCCGGCGACGAAGAAGAAGATGGTCAGCAGGCCGTCGGCGGCCCAGTGGTGCAGGTCGAGCGGGCCCAGCTGCGTGTGCGACAGGTCGGTGTAGAAGTCGGGCGCCACGTTGGCCACCAGCAGGGCCAGCACGGTGGCGACGAGCATCAGGATGCCGCCGGCGGTCTGGCCGCGCAGGATCTCGCGCAGGTGGATGCGGTCGGCCTCGCGGCCGGGGCCGAAGGCGATGCGGGGGCGGCGTTGGCGCGTGGCTCCCGAGCCAGTGGGGCGGTCCTTCCCGGAACCGGGCGGGGTGGGCGTGGTGGCGTCGGTCATGGCATTTCCCTGGGGTCGTCGGACAGGACGCCGACCAGACTTCCCGGCACACCAGTGGTGAATTCTACCGGACGCGGGAGGTTGCCCGCGCCAGCGCGCCCTGCCCGGGTCCCCGTCGGGTCACAGGGGAATGATCAGCCCGGTGTCGTGGATCTCGATGGGGGCGGTCAGTTCCACGTGGTCCACCCAGGCCCTCCAGACCTGCAGCTGGTAGGGCAGCTTCAGGTCGCCGGCTCCGGGGGCAGCAGCATCGTAGAGCGCCGCGGTCTCGCCGAGGACCATCTCGCGCATCTCGTCGTCCAGGGCGGCCACGCCCTTCTGGGAGCGCACCATCTGCAGCAGCCCCGCCCGCGAGACCGGCCGCCAGATGCGGAAGCTGCGGTGCTCCACCTCGGGGAAGTACTTGCTGGTGGCCAGGGCCTGCACCGACTCGTGGCCGTAGCGGCCCTGCATCGCCTCGGGGTCCACCTGGCGCAGCAGCTTGACCAGCCGGCGCACCCACGGCACGGAGTCGTCGCGGGTCAGGTAGGAGGCGCAGGCGACGCCGCCGGGGCGCAGCACCCGCGCGATCTCGCTCAGGGCGCGGGCCGGCTGGAAGCGGTGGAAGACCTGGTGGCAGGTGACCGCGTCGAACTGGCAGGGGTCGAAGGGCAGCGACTCCGCCGCGGCGGCGAGGGCAACCATCCGTCCGTCGGCCTGCAGCCGCCCCACCCGGGCCAGGTCGCGGTCGACGGCGAAGACCTGGTGGCCGTGGCCGGCCAGCAACGAGGGCAGCGCAGCCCCACCGCCGATGTTGAGCACGCGCGCGCCGGACTCGCCGGCCATCCAGTCGATGGCCTGGCGCGGGAACTGGGTGCGCTGGGGGGAAGGCATGGACTCCACTCTATGGGGTGGGGTGCAGGGTGGGGCCCGGTCCGCACGCTTCCTCGCTGCCCTGCCTGTGAGGCTGTCCACAGCCTGACTCGTCCACAGGGCCGCAGGTCGGCTGACCAGAACGGGGCCGCGGTCTCCACGCTCTTGGCATGACGATGCTTGTGAACCGCCGCGCCGCCGCCGAGGCCGGGACGCGGCCCGGCCATGCCGCAGGTCCCGGACGCACCGCGCCCCTGCTGGTCTCGCGCGACCCGATGACCATCGAGAGCACCCTGGCGGCCGGCAGCGCCTGCGGTGTGGAACCGTCGGTGCTGCGCGAACCGACCCAGGTGCGCGCCGCCTGGCGCAGTGCCAGCAGTGTCCTGGTGGGGGTGGAGATGGCCGCCCTGGTGGAGGGGCTGCAACTGGAGCCACGCCCAGGCGTGCACCTGGTGGGGCGCGAGGCCACCGAACTGCTGCACTGGTCGGCGCGGCTGCAGGCCGCGGTGCTGTTGCTGGGCGAGCAGACCGGCCAGCTGGTGCAGGTGCTGCGGCAGGGAGACCAGGCCGACGGCGACGCCCTGGTGGTGCGCCTGGTGGGCGGCTCGGGTGGGCTGGGGGTGAGCACCCTGTGCTGTGCGCTGGCCCAGCAGGCCGCGGAGCGGGGAATGGCCGCGGCCGTCGTGGAACTCGACCCCACCGGCGGCGGGCTCGACCTGGTCTTCGGGGCCGAGACCGCCCCGGGCTGGCGCTGGCGCGACCTGCGCCAGGCCGCCGGGCACGTCGACAGCCTGGTGGGACGACTACCGAATGTGTCGGGGGTGGACATCGTCGCCCACACCCGCGGGGAACTGGCCGCACCCACTGGTTCGGGTGGGCCGCCGGGTGGATCGCCCGGCCGGGTGCTCCCGGCGGAGGAGGCAGTGCGCGCGGTCGTGGGTTCGCTGGCTCGCACCCACGACATCGTCGTGCTCGACCAGGGCGCCGGGGACGGGGGATGGAGCCAGCACTGGCCCGGGCAACGGCAGGTGCTGCTGTGCGGGGCCGACGTGCGCGGCGTCGTGGCGGCGCGCTCCCGGGCGGCCAGCCTGGGCCTGCACGACGTGGAGCTGGTGGTGCGCACCGGGGCGGCTCGACGCATTGCCCCCGAGCTGGTCGCCGACACGCTGGGCATTGCCCTGCTGGGCAGCATCGGCGACGACCGGTCGGTGACCCGGGCCGTCGAGCAGGGTGTGCCGGTGGGCCGGGGCCGCCGGGGCTATGCCCGCCAGGTGGCCGGCCTGCTCAACCTGGTGGTGCCGTGATGGCGGCCCTGGAAGCGGAGGAGCTGGAACTGGTCCGGATGCGGCTGGCAGCACTGGAGCGCCCCCATGAACCGGGCGACGTCGCCCAGGCGATGCGCTCCCTCGGGTTGGTCGTCTCCGACCAGCTGGTGCTGCACACCTGCGAGGACCTGCGGCGCACCAGCATCGGGGCCGGGCCGCTGGAGGACCTGCTGCACGAACCGGGCGTCACCGACGTGCTGGTCAACGGCCCCGCCCAGGTCTTCGTCGACCGCGGACACGGGCTGGAGGCGGCGGCGGTGCGCTTCGACTCCGACGAACAGGTGCGGCGGCTGGCGGTGCGCCTGGCCGCCTCGGTGGGGCGGCGCCTGGACGAGGCCAGCCCCTGCGTCGATGCGCGACTGGCCGACGGCACGCGCGTGCATGCCGTCCTCGGCTCGATTGCCGATCCCGGCACCTGCCTGTCCCTGCGGGTGCCGGCGCGACGCAGCCTGCCGCTCGAGAAGTGGGTGGCCAGCGGGTCGATGGGGCCGGAATGTGCCGACTTGCTGCGCGCGGTCATCGCGACCCGCACCGCCTTCCTGGTCAGTGGCGGCACGGGCAGCGGGAAGACCACCCTGCTGGCCAGCCTGCTCTCGTTGGTTCCCGACGACCAGCGCCTGTTGGTGGTGGAGGACTCCCGCGAGCTCTCCCCGCAGCATCCGCACTGCGTGCGACTCGAGGCCCGCCAGCCCAATGCCGAAGGGGTCGGCGAGGTGAGCCTGACCCACCTGGTGCGCCAGGCCCTGCGGATGCGCCCCGACCGGCTGGTGCTGGGCGAGGTGCGCGGCGCGGAACTCTGCGACCTGCTCACCGCACTGAACACCGGCCACGAGGGCGGCTGCGGCACCGTGCACGCCAACTCGGTCATCGACGTCCCCGCGCGCCTGGAAGCCCTGGCCGCCCTGGGCGGGATGGGGCGCGAGGCCTGCCACGCCCAGGTGGCCTCCGCGCTGCGGCTCGTGGTGCACGTGCGGCGAGGGGAGTCGGGCCGGCGCGGGGTCTCCCAGATCGGCATCGTGCAGCGCGGGCCGGACGGGATCGAGGTGGGCGAGGCCGTCGCCTTCACCGCCGACGGGCGGCCCAGGGCCGGTCAGTGCTGGTCTGCACTCGCCCGGATTCTGGGGATCGACGACGCCCCCACCGGTTGGCGGTGGGCACGATGACCGCCCTCGTGGTGCTGCTGGGCATGATCGCCGCCTGGCTGGCCGTCGGCCCCCGGCCCCAGGCCCGCTGGCAGGATCCCGTCGCGCACCCCGCTGGTGTCCAGCGCAGACGGGCCCCCGGGCTGTCGGTGGCTGCGGTCCTCTGCCTGGTCTTGCCCGTCGGGGTCGGCGTGGTGATCGTCGGACTGCGCGGGGCGCTGTGGGGGATCGCGCTGGGAGCAGTGCTGGCGACCGGCACGGTGCTGTGGGCCGGTCACCGTCGCACCCGGCTGCGACGCTCGAATGCCGAGGACGTCGCGGCCGCGACCCGCACCGTTGCCGGGCAGCTGCGCATCGGGGCGGTGCCCTCGCAGGCGCTGGCGCGCGCGGCACGGATGAGCCGCTGCATGGAACGCCCGGCCGCCACCCAGGCGATCGGCGGCGACGTCACCCAGGCCCTGCGCCAGGCCGGGGCCGAACCCGGCCGCGAGGGGCTCGTCAGCCTGGCCCGGGCCTGGGAGCTGAGCGAACGCACCGGGGCGCCCGTCTCGGCACTGGCCTGGCAGGTGAGCGAACAGGTGCGTCATGATCGTGAGACCGAACGGGTGGTCAACGGCGAGCTGGCCGGCCCGCGCGCCACCGCCCGGATCCTCGCCTTCCTTCCCCTGGTGGGGATCGCCATGGGCATGGTCTCCGGTGGAGACCCCGTCGGATTCCTGACCGGAACCATTCCTGGACTGGCCTGCCTGGCGTCCGGGGTGGCTCTGGCCTGTGCCGGAGTGGTGTGGACCGAGCACATGGCCGATGCCGCGAGCAGGGGCTGAGATGGCTACGGCCCTGATCTGTGCCCTCGCAGTCGCGCTGGCCGCCTGGCTGCTGGTGCCCAGCCACGACCGTCGCCTCGAGGCCCTCCAGCCACGTCCGCGCCCTGCAGCGGCGAGGCGCGAGGTCCAGGCCCGTGAACTCCTGACCGGAGCGGCTGCTGGAGCGATCGTCCTGGCGATCCTGCCCGGCGCCACCGGCCTGCTCCTGGCCCCCATCGGTGCCGTCACCGGAGTGCTGGTGGCGATGCGGCTCGAGCCAGCCTCCCGCAGACGCCTGCGGGAGGAGACGGAGCGAGAGCTGTCCGAGACACTGGCCCTGCTGGCAGCAGCACTCGAAGCCGGTTCGCCCTTGCGCCAGGCAGTCGCGGCAGTCGCCTCCTTCTCGCCGCCTGCCACGGCTCGCGTCCTGGGGCAGGTGGATGCGCAGGTCTCCATCGGCCTGGTGGAACAGGAGGCTTGGCAGTCCTTGGCCGATGACCCGGTCTGGGGTCCGGTGGCGCGCGACCTGGCCACGGCCAGCCAGACCGGCAGCGCCGTGGTCGAGGTGTTGCGCGAGCACGCCACCGAGGCGCGCTCCCGACGCCACGACGCCCGCCTGGTGCGGGCCAGGACCATGGGGGTGCGCTCGGTGCTGCCCCTGATGGCCTGTTTCCTGCCCGCCTTCCTGCTCACCGGCGTCGTGCCGGTCGTCGCAGGACTCGTGGGCGCCATCGGCCTGAAGTGACCCGCGGGTGACACGACAGGGCCCGTTCCCGCCGACATCTGGCGGGGCGGGGCCCTGTCGTGCCGCCGAGCCGTTCGGGCGATGTCGAGGTGCACAGGCAGAGGCAGTCCCTCCCATCACGACTGTCCACAGCTCGTCGCCATCGAGGATTCATCCACAGGCGCGGATCGGGCTGATCGAAGAGCGGCTCCCATCCCCACACTCCTGGTGAACCCGGAGAGAACCGGGTCACCCGACGAAAGGACCGGACATGTCCGCCACCATCATCACCACCGAGCCCATCACCACCGAGCCCATCACCACCGAGCCCATCACCACCGAGCCCATCACCACCGAGCCCATCACCACCGAGCCCATCACCACCGAGCCCATCACCACCGAGCCCATCACCACCGAGCCCATCACCACTGACCTGGCCGCCGACGTCGACTTCGCGGCACCGTTGGCGCCCAGCGCGGTGCTCGTGCCGAGCCCCCGGCGCGCTGCCCTGCGCCGCACCTGCCAGCGCGGCATGGTCACCGCCGAGTACGCCGTGGGCATCCTGGCGGCGATCGCGCTGGCCATGGTGCTGGTCAACGTCTTCAAGGACGGCACCTTCAAGGCGGAGATGCTCGTACAGGTGACCAAGCTGATCGGCCAGATCGGCGCCCAGATCAAGTGACGCGACCACGGCGTGGCGGTGGCGGGGTGCCGGCATCGTCCGGCGCCCCGCCACCGCCCACGTCTGCCGCCTCACCACAGTCCACCCCGTGCACCTCACGCGACAGGATCAAAAGATGGATCACGCGAACCCGCAAACGGCCACCAGCCGGTGCTCCCCACACTGCAGGCGCGCAGGCGACCAGCGCGGCATGGTCACCGCCGAGCTCGCCGTCGGACTGCTCGCGGTGGGCATGGTGCTCACCCTGTGTTGCTGGGTGCTGACCCTGGTGGTCGTCCAGACCCGCTGCGAGGACACCGCCTCGCAGGTGGCACGCCAGCTCGCCCGCGGAGACACGGCCGCAGCCCGGCAGGCCGAGCACCGGGCGCCGAAGGGCTCCGAGATCACCCGACGATCGGCCTCCGGCACCGTGACCGTCAAGGTCCAGGTGGAGCGCAGCCTGGGCTCCATCGGGCCGGTGCAGCTCAGCGGCGATGCCACCGCCGACCTCGAACCCGGGGTCACGGCATGAGGAGGCAGGTCACCGGACAGGTGACCCGCGGCCACGACGAACGAGGTGCCGGAACGGTGGTCAGTGCCGGCCTGTGTCTGGCCCTGTGTGGCTTGATGCTGCTCGGGGTCTGGGTCGTCGGCTGGATCGGGAGCGTGCACCGGGTGCGGGCCGCCGCCGACCTGTCGGCGCTGGCCGGAGCCCAGGCCGGAGGCGGCGGCAAGGACGCCTGTACTGCCGCCCGCCAAGCTGCCCGGCGCAACCACGCCGAAGTCCGCAATTGCCGTGTGGTTGGACATCCCGACGATTTGCGGGTCACAGTGGAGGTGCGCACCCAGTTGCTGCCACGCCTTCCCGGAGGGGCCCACTGGACGCAGGCCCAGGCCCATGCTGGCCACCTGTCCGAGGAGTGAACGCGCACGGGAAATGCGGGGTCGATGCCCCGGGGTGGTTATCGTGGCGCTGGAGGCAGCGGATCGGCGGGAACCGGGGGGAACTCATGCAATCAGTCGCAGACATCCATGGCTTGTACCACTTGGACCTGGCCCACAGCGCCCTGTCCTTCCAGGTGAAGCATGCCGGACTGATCAAGATCCGCGGCACCTTCGACCAGTTCCAGGGATACGCGCTCATCGACTGCGACGACCTTGCCCATTCGGCCCTGATGGTCACCATCAGCACCTCCAGCGTCAACACCGGCGTGCCCGACCGCGACGCCCACCTGCGCACCTCCGACTTCCTCGACGTGCAGTCCTACCCGGCGATCACCTACGTCGCCACCAGCTTCGAGATCCTCGACGACAGCCACGTGCGCATCGAGGGAGACCTCACCGTCAAGGACACCACCCGCACCTTGGAGCTGGTCTTCGAGTGGACTGGAGGCTCCACCGACCCCTTCGGCAATGAGCGGATCGGGTTCCAGGCGTGCAGCCAGATCCGGCGCTCCGACTACGGCCTCACCTACAACGCCGCACTGGAGACCGGCGGCTGGCTGATCAGCGACGAGGTATGGATCGAGGTGGAGGCCTCCGCGGTCAAGAAGTCCGACCAGACCCCCGCCCTCGACGAGCAGGAGCGCGGCGCCACGATCGACGAAGGCCAGTTCGTCGTGGTGGCCCACACCCAGCGGCCCCGCCGGGCGCTCCCGGACGGTCAAGGGGCCGAGCAGTCGGGAGACGAGCCGGTCACGGGAGGTCCTCGTCGCTGCGCACCCGTCGAGCAGGAGCCGATCCCGAACCGTCCTCGTCGCTCCGCATCCGTCGACGAGCCCGCCGCGGCAGCACCGCAGGGGCAGCGGCTGGGACGCCTGGGCGCCTTGCTGCGACGTCACAGCCGGTGACCGCCCCACGACCCCTTGCCACGGCCACTGCGCGGGAAAGTGTCACAGCGGGCTCCTAGGCTCGCAGCATGATCACCACCATCGCAGTGAAGGGCTTTCGCAGCCTGCGAGATCTGGTCGTTCCCCTTGGACGGGTCACCCTGGTCACCGGTGCCAATGGCGTGGGCAAGTCGAGTCTCTACCGCTCCCTGGAACTGTTGTCCGGCACTGCCAACGGTGCGCTGGTGCCGTCACTGGCCCGGCAGGGTGGGCTGGCCAGTGTCCTGTGGGCAGGGCCTGAGGTGATCAGCAAGGCCATGCGCGACGGCGAGGTTCCCGTGCAGGGCAAGGCCAAGAGGTTGGAGCCGGTCAGCCTGGGGCTCGGCTTCGCCAGCGACGAGCTCGGCTACCTCATCGACATCGGCCTGCCCACCCCCAGGCGGACCATGTTCACCAATGATCCCGAAATCAAGCGCGAAGTGGTCTTCTCCGGGCCCCTCATGCGTCCGGCCAGCACGCTGGCACGGAGAAGGCGCTCCGTCGTCGAGGTGCGCCACCACCGCTGGCAGCAGGTGATGGAGGGGCTGCCCGAGCAGTTCAGCATGCTCAACGAGCTCGCCGATCCCGAGCAGTACCCCGAACTGCTCGCGGTGCGTCGCCAGGTACGCGGCTGGCGCTTCTACGATGCCTTCCGCACCGATCCCGCCGCCCCGGCCCGGCAGTCCCAGGTGAAGACCTGGACCCCCGTGATGGCCGCCGACGGATCCGACCTCGTACCCGCACTGCAGACCATCCTCGAATCCGCCCATGCCGAGAACCTCGGATCTGCCGTCGCCGCTGCCTTCCCCGGCGGTCACGTCTACGTCGAGGAGAACGGCACCCGGCTCGACCTGCGCTTCGAACAGCACGGGCTGTTGCGCCCGCTGACCGCCGAGGACCTCTCCGACGGGACCCTGCGCTTCCTGTTGCTGGCCGCCGCCCTGCTCAGCCCCCGCCCACCGGGCCTGCTGGTGCTCAACGAGCCCGAGACCAGCCTCCACCCGTCGATGCTGCCCGCCCTGTGCCGGATGGTGGTGGAGGCCAGCCGTCGCAGCCAAGTGGTAGTCGTCTCCCACTCCACCGCCCTGGCCGCGGGGCTCCGCGAGGCCCTCGGTGACGAGTTGGAGCACCACGAACTGGTCAAGGACCTCGGCGAGACGCTGGTGGCGGGCCGGGGGGTCTTCGACCGGCCCCTGTGGGACTGGGGGAGCCGTTAGACCGAGTCCCCCAAGCCGACAGGGGCAAGCCGGCAGGGCAGCTCAGGCGCAGAAGTCGTCGATCCCCAGCAGCGAGGCCATCAGGCGACGGGCCGCGTCGCGGTCGAGCACCTGGTTGGCGTTGCCGCACTTGGGGCTGACGATGCAGCGCGGGCAGCCACCCTCGCAGGTGCACTGCTCCAGCCGTTCCAGCGTGGCCAGCGCCCATTCCTCGGCGCGCTCGTAGCCGCGATCGGCGAAACCCGCCCCGCCGGGGTGGCCGTCGTGGACGATGATGGTGCAGCAGTTCGTGTCGGGGTGCAGGATCGTCGAGACGCCGCCGATGTCCCACCGGTCGCAGGGCGCGAACATGGGCAGCAGGCCGATGGCGCAGTGTTCGGCCGCGTGGGCGGCGCCGGCCAGTTGCACGGCGTCGAGCCCCATCCGCTGCACCAGCTCGCTGGGCAGCGTCCACCACATCGCCCGGGTGCGCAGCACGTGCTCGTCCATCTCCAGCGGCGTCTGGTCCCACACCTCGCCGGTCTGCTCGTCTCGGCGCAGGTAGCCGATGACCTGTTCGGTGATCTCCACCTCGCCGCGGTGCACCATGCCGTGGCCGAAGGTGCGCGAGTCCGTGGTGGCGAGGATCCTCACCTCGGACAGGCTCTTGGGCTGGGTGAAGTAGCCGGGGCTCTCGGCGTGCACCAGCGCCTGCAACTGGTCGGGCTGGTACTCGTCGACCACCCACTGTTCGCCCAGATGCAGGTAGACCGCGCCGGGGTGCACGGTGCGGTCGGCGGCACCGCGCTCCACCTGGCCGACGACGCGTCCGGTGTCGGCCTCGACGATGTCGAGCGGCCGCCCGCCCAGCGAGCGCAGGTCGATTGAGTCGACCGCGCGTTCGGGACGGGTCCAGAACCAGCCGGTGGGGCGGCGGCGCAGCAGCTGCTGCCGGACCAGCTGGTCGGCCAGCGCCGCCAGTCGCGGTCCGAACCAGCGCTCGTCGGTCTCGGTGAGCGCCATCTCCTGCGCCGCGGCGCACAGGTGTGGGCCGAGCACATAGGGGTTGTCGGGGTGCAGCACGGTGGTCTCCACCGGCGCCTCGAAGATCAGCTCGGGATGCTCGAACAGGTAGGTGTCCAGCGGGTCCTCGCGGGCCATCAGCACCACCAGGGCGTCGCGCTCGCCGCGGCCCGCCCGCCCGGCCTGCTGCCACAGCGCGGCCAAGGTGCCGGGGAAGCCGCAGATCACCACGGCATCCATCCCGGCCACGTCGATGCCCAGCTCCAGCGCATTGGTGGCTGCCACACCCCGCAGCCGTCCCGAGGACAGGGCCCCTTCGATGCCGCGGCGGTCGGTGGCCAGATAACCGGATCGGTAGGAGGCGATCCGTCCCCCGGAGTCGACCCGGTCCTGGGCGCGCAGGGCGATCAGCTCGGCCATGGTGCGGCTGGCGACGAAGGTGATCACCTGCCGGCCCTCGTCCACCAGCCGCGCCATCACCTGGGCGGCATCGTGCGGGGCGGTGTCGGCGGGCCGCCACAGCACCACGTCGCGGGCGGCGTGCGGGGAACCGTCCTCGGAGACAACCTCGACGTGGTCCTCGCCGATCAGCCGTCCGCCCGCCTCGCCTGCATTGGTGGCGGTGGCCGAGGCGAGCACGAAGACCGGGTCTGCGCCGTAGCTTCGGCACAGCCTCCGTAGGCGACGGATCACGGCGGCCACGTGGGCGCCGAAGACACCCCGGTAGCGGTGCGCCTCGTCGATCACCACATAGCGAAGGCTGCCCAGGAAGGCGGCCCAGCGGGAGTGGTTGGGCAGCACCGAGCGGTGCAGCATGTCGGGATTGGTGAGCACGAAGCTGGCAAAGTCGCGGGCGAAGCGGCGCTCCTGGGTGTCGGAATCACCATCCAGGCAGGTGACCTTCCACCCGTCGGGGCCGAGCTCGGTGGCGCTGCGCAGCTGGTCGTGGGCAAGGGCCTTGGTGGGGGCCAGGTAGAGGGCGGTGTGCTTGCGCCGCACCAGCCGGGCGCGCACCGACTCCACCGGCCGGCCCAACACCCCGTCCTCGACGGCGGTGGCGGCCATCACCGGCAGCAGGTAGGCCAGCGTCTTGCCCGAGGCCGTCGAGGTGCAGATCGCGGCGTGGCGGCCGGCGAAGACGTGCTCGGCGAGCACGGCCTGGTGGCTCCACAGGCGGGCCACCCCGCGGGCCTCGATCGAGGCACGCACCGGTTCGGGCAGCCAGGCGGGCCACTCGGTGGTGCGCCCGGCACTGGCGGGCCGGTGGTGCACGTGCACCACCTCGTCACCCGTCATCCACGCTGGAAGAGCCATGGGTCTCAGGATGCCACGCAGCACTGACACGGCGACGGCCCGCGCCGCCCGTGGGTGGGGCGCGGGCCGGTGTCGGTGCCGGCGGTGGGCTCAGCGACGAGCAGCCGCCCAGGGCGCCGTCGAACCAGGAGGCGCGGTCGTCGGGCAGCACGCCGGCACGGTTGCGGGCCACGCCGATGCCGTTGGTGAGCGCGTTGGTGTCCCTCTGGTCGTTCATGCGGTTGCCACTGGTCTCGCCCAGGCGCCAGGAGTGGGTGGGTTGGCTGCTCAGCACGGCCTTGGTCCAGGTCTCGGAGGGTGTGGTCGGGGCGGCGGTGATGGTGGGCTTCAGTTCGGTACCGCCCTCGAGCGGGCCCTGCTGGCCAGGGGCGATGCGGGACGGGCGAAGCGCGCCAGGCCCTGCTGGGCGGTGCCGGTGGCCTGATAGGTGAAGGCCTGGGCGTACTTGAACGTGGTGCTGTTGACCTGCGGGAAGGAGTTGATGTTGTCGCAGTGGTGGTGATGGCTGGCGACGTAGACCAGGCCGTGGCCCGCGGCGGCGGAGTAGGAGTCGCCGTGGCAGTCGGCCATCCAGGCCAGGGCGCCGGTGCCGGGTTCGATCAGGGCGGCCCCTTCGAACTGGCCCGACAGGTAGCTGTAGCCGGTGGCGATGATGTTTCGGCCGTCGGTGCCAAGGCTGTAGATGCCGGCATTGGTGCCGGAATTGTGCACGACCTGGTTGAAGTCCCAGCGCTGGACGTTGCCGTCGGTTGCCGAGAGGGCGGCGCTGCCGCGCCGGGTGGTGCCGTTGACGAGGTTGAAGTTGCCGCCGATGTGGACGGCGTCGTCGGTGACGGCGATGGCGTCCACGGTGGCGTTGATGGTGGGGCGAAGCCGGGCACGACGGCTCCGGTGGCGATGTCGATCGCGGCGAGGCGGTAGCGGGTCTGGCCGGCGATGCTGGTGAAGGAGCCGCCGACGTAGAGCCGACTGCCGTCGGACGACAGGGCCAGCGCCTTGACGGTGGCGTTGGTGTCGAACCTCAGCTCGCTGCGCAGCTCGCCGGTGACCAGGTCATAGGCCAGCAGGTTGGCGCGCGGGGTCAGCTGGGTGCCGGGCGCGGCGCCGGCGGGGCGGGCATTGGCGAAGTCGCCGCCGATGAAGACGGTCGTGCCGGCGATCACCTGGGTGTAGGCGACCCCGTCAATCTGGGTGGTGGGCAGGGCATCGGCGGTGACGCCGTCGGTCTCGGCACGGTCCACGACGCGGTAGTCGGCAGGGTTGGCCTGCGCCGGCGCGGCCAGAGGCCCCATGGCAGCGGCCAGGGCCAGAACGGTGGTGGACACGCAGGTGCGCAGGCGTGCTGACATGGTTCTCCCCGAGCTCGTGCCCAGGGGGACGTGCGAGGTGCCCCCTGCACCTCGCTCGGGATCGAAGATAGCCCAGTCAGGTGTCCCACAGTTTTCGTGGAGGAGACGGGGTGGCGGGTTGTCGCGGCGGGGCGGGGGGACGGATCCTGTGTTTCCGCAGGGGTCGCGCCGTCTGGCCCGCCACCTGGGGATGGCCTGAGCGGACTCTTGGCCCGTGCCGGGGACGGGCCGCCGGGTGGCATGACCGTCCCCCGGTCCTCGCCTGGACCTTTCAGGCCAGCCGCAGGATCCGCGACTCCCACGGCTCCAGCCGTGCCGGATCCTGGCCCTCATGGGTGCCGAGCAGCAGCTCCGCCCCCTGGCTCGACGGCAGGCCCTCCGCAGGAATCTCCACCCCTTGTGAGGAGCAGTTGGCCAGCACCAGCAGGCGCTCGCCGCCGTCCAGGGTGCGGGTGAAGGCCCACAGCTGCGGATGGTCGGCCAGCAGCAGCTCGAAGCGGCCCTCTCGCACCACCTCCACCTCATGGCGCAGCGCGATCAGGCGCCGGTAGTGGTTGAAGACCGAGCCGGGGTCGTCGTACTGGGCCTGGGCGTTGATCTCGGTGTGGTTCGGGTTGACCGCGAGCCACGGCCTCGCGGTGGTGAAGCTGGCCTGGTCCTCGTCGCTCCACTGCACCGGCGTGCGCGCGTTGTCGCGGCTCTTGGCGCGCAGCGAGCGCAGCACCTCGTCCTCGGACTGCCCTGCAGCGGTCGCGAGGCGGTGGTGGTTGAGGCTCTCCACGTCCTGGAAGTCGTCGATGGAGGTGAAGGGGAAGTTGGTCATGCCCAGTTCCTCGCCCTGGTAGACGTAGGGCGTTCCCTTGTGCAGGTGCAGCACGGTCGCCAGGGTCTTGGCCGAGGCCACCCGGTGCTCGGGGGAGTCGTCCCCGAAGCGCGAGACGGGACGCGGCTGGTCGTGGTTGCCGAAGTAGAGCGAGTTCCAGCCGGCCTCGGCCAGGCCCTCCTGCCAGGTGGCCAGGTTCTCCTTGAGCCTGGGCAGTTCCAGCTCGGCCAGGTTCCACTTGGCGCCGTCGGAGTCGAGGTCCATGTGCTCGAAGGTGAAGACCATCGACAGTTCGTCGCGGGCAGGGTCGGTGACGCGGCGCGCCACCTCCAGCGTGGCGCCGGGCATCTCGCCGACCGTGAGCAGGTGCTGCTCGGTGAGGCCGACGGCCTGGTTCATCTCGTGCAGGAACTCGTCCAGCCGCGGGCCGTTGGCGATCTGCTCGAAGCTGGCCGCTCCGGGTGCGACGGCCCCGCCCCGGGTGAGGCCCTCGGGCTTGGAGATGAGGTTGATGACGTCCATCCGGAAACCGTCGACGCCGCGCTCGATCCACCAGCGCATCATCTGGTGCACCGCCTGGCGCACCTGGGGGTTCTCCCAGTTGAGGTCGGGCTGGCCGTGGCTGAACATGCTCAGGTAGTACTCGCCGCTGGTCTGGTCGAAGAACCAGGCCGACGGCGCGAAGGCGGCAGCACTGTCGTCGGGTTCCGCGCCGGGCTCGCCAGGGGTCATGCCCTCGCGCGCGGGACGCCACCAGTACCAGTCGCGCTTGGGCGAGTTGGGGTCGCGGGACTCGACGAACCAGGGGTGCTCGTGCGAGGTGTGGTTCACCACCAGGTCCATCACGAGCTTCATGCCCCGCGAGTGCAGTCCCTCGAGCAGCTCGTCGAGGTCGGCCAGCGTGCCGAAGGTCGGATCGATGTCGGTGTAGTCGCTGATGTCGTAGCCGTTGTCGACCATGGGGGAGCGGTAGACGGGGGAGAGCCACAGCACGTCGACACACAGGCGCTGCAGGTGGTCGAGCCGGCTGGTGATGCCGGGGATGTCGCCGATGCCGTCGCCGTCGCTGTCCTGGAAGGAGCGCGGGTAGACTTGGTAGACGACGGCGGAGCGCCACCAGTCTTGGGGGCGGGCCTGGGTGTCGATGGTGGGCATGGGATTCCTCTCGTGCTGCTGGATGTTTCGACCCTAGCTGTCGCCACGGGGTGGGCTCCGGGCTGCGCTGCCGTCGCCAGCCCGATCGCAGGTCCGGGCGCTCCCTGAACCTCGGGGCGTCTCCCGGACGCTGCAACGTCCGGGTCGTGCTCCTCGTTTCAGGGTGCGGTGACGAGCGTCGGGGTGCGCGCAGTTGCCGTCGCCCACCCCACCCGGGGACGATGGGCGCATGCTCACCCCCGACCAGATCGAGTCCCTGCGCCAGGCGCTGGTGGCTGCCCACTACACCGTCGACGAGGTGGTGGAGCGCATCGGCGAGGCCGGGCAGGCAGGTCTGGGGCGCAATTCCACCATTCCCGCGCTCGACATCCTCGGTGACGCCACCGATCCGCAGGCCACGCTGGTGCGGCTGTGGCCGCTGCAGCGACCCGTCGCCCGTGCCGATGCCGCGGCGGCGCTCCCACTCGACGACCTGGTGGCGGCAGGCCTGCTGCGCCTCGACGGCAACCAGGTACTGGCCGAGGTGGACATCCGGCCCTATGGCTCGCCCGACGACGGTGCCTCGGGCTGGGTGGTCAGCGACCTGTCGCCCGGCCTCGACCAGATGGTCACCCGCACCCGTCCCGACTACGTGCTGGGCGTCTCACCGGCCTCCACCTCGCTGGCGCAGATGACGATGCGCACCCCGGTGGGCAGCGCCCTCGACCTGGGTACCGGCTGCGGCGTGCAGAGCCTGCATCTGCTGCAGCACGCCGAGCAGGTGGTGGCCACCGACGTCAACCCGCGCGCGCTCGAGCTGGCCCGGCTGACGGCGGCCCTCAACCGGGCCAGCGTCGACATCCGCGACGGCTCCCTCTACGAGCCGGTGGCCGGCGAGACCTTCGACCTGATCGTCACCAACCCGCCCTATGTGATGAGCCCGCCCAGCACCGACGGCGAGCGTCTGGTCTACCGCGAGGGCTCCTTCGCCGGCGACGGGCTGGTGGAGGCCGTCGTGAAGGGGGCACCCGCCCACCTCAATCCGGGCGGTTCGCTGCAGGTGCTGGGAAACTGGGCGATCGTCGAGGGCCAGCCGTGGCAGGGGCGGGTCGCGGGCTGGGCCGCCGGCAGCGACTGTGACGTGTGGGTGGTGGAGCGCGAACGGCTCGACATCTACGACTACATCGAGGTCTGGCTGACCGATGCCGGACTGGCCGGCAGCCCCGAGTGGGAGCAGCGCTACCGCGAGTGGCTCGACTACTTCAAGGGGCTGGGGATCGTCGGGGTCGGGATGGGCTGGATCACACTCACCCGCGCGCTTCGCCCCACGCCCGACGTGCAGGTGGAGAGCTGGCCGCACGCCATCGCCCAGCCCGTCGGACAGGCGCTGGCCGAGCACCAGTCCTGTGTCACGCATGCCCTGCTGGGTGACAACGAGCTGCTGGCGGGCCACTGGCGGCTGGCCGAGCACGTCGACCAGGAGACGATCGGGGAGCCGGGCGCCGAGGACCCGCGCCACATCGTGCTGCGCAGTTCGGCGGGGCTTCGCCGCGCCATGGAGGTGGACACGGTGCTCGGCGGCGTCCTGGGTGCCTGCGACGGGGATCTCTCGCTGGGGCAGATCATCGAGGCGATCGCGGTGCTGCTGGAGGCCGATCCGCAGGCGGTGCGGGCCGAGGTGTTGCCGAAGCTTCGCCAGGCCCTGCGCGACGGCCTGCTGGTGGCCGCCTGAGGGCACACTCGCACGGGACGGGACCGTGCTGTGCGGGGGTGTGGATAGCATGTGCCCCAATGGCCCCGGCAGGACTGCCGAGACCGAGGCCCTCATCACCGAGGTGTCCGCACCACCGCACACTCCCGACCCAGAGGTATGGTCCCCATGTCTTCAGCCCCCCGCCGTCTCGTGATCGTCGAGTCGCCCACCAAGGCGACCAAGATCGGGAGCTATCTGGGCGACGGCTACATCGTGGAGTCCTCCCGCGGCCACGTCCGCGACCTTCCCGGTGGCGCCTCCGAGGTGCCGGCCAAGTACAAGGGTGAGAAGTGGGCGCGCACCGGCGTGAACGTCGACGGCGACTTCGAGCCGCTCTACGTGGTGCAGGCCGACAAGAAGGCCACGATCCGCAAGCTGAAGGACGACCTGAAGGGCGTCGACGAACTGCTGCTGGCCACCGATGGTGACCGCGAGGGCGAGGCCATCGCCTGGCACCTGCTGCAGGAGCTGAAGCCGAAGGTGCCGGTCAAGCGGATGGTCTTCCACGAGATCACCCAGCAGGCCATCACCGAGGCCGTCGAGAACACCCGCGACCTGGACCTCGACCTGGTCGACGCCCAGGAGACCCGCCGCATCCTCGACCGCCTCTACGGCTTCGAGGTGAGCCCGGTGCTGTGGAAGAAGGTGAAGCCGCGCCTGTCGGCCGGCCGCGTGCAGTCGGTGGCCACCCGCCTGGTGGTGGACCGCGAGCGCGAGCGCATCGCCTTCCGCGCCGCCTCCTACTGGGACCTGGAGGCCATCCTCGATGCCGGCGAACAGGCCGAGCCGCGCCAGTTCAGCGCCCGGCTGGCCACCGTCGACGGTCACAAGGTGGCCGCGGGCCGCGACTTCGACGCCTCTGCACAGTTGACGGCCAAGGGTGCGGTGGCGCTGGACGAGACCGCCGCGAAGGCCCTGTCGAAGGGCCTGGAGCAGGCCGGCTACCGCGTCGTCTCGGTCGAGTCGCGTCCCTACACCCGCAAACCCTATGCGCCCTTCCGCACCACCACGATGCAGCAGGAGGCCGGCCGCAAGCTCGGCATGAGCGCGCAGGTGGCGATGAGCGTGGCGCAGCAGCTCTACGAGGGCGGCTACATCACCTACATGCGTACCGACTCGGTGCAGCTGTCGAGCCAGGCGATCACTGCCGCACGCAGCCAGGCCGAGCAGCTCTTCGGCGCCGACCACGTGCCCGACAAGCCGCGCATCTACTCCTCCAAGGTGAAGAACGCGCAGGAGGCGCACGAGGCGATCCGTCCCGCCGGCGACTCCTTCCGCACCCCCGCCCAGACGGGGCTGCGCGGCGACCAGTTCCGCCTCTACGAGCTGATCTGGATGCGCACCATCGCCTCGCAGATGGCCGACGCCCGGGGCAACACGGTCACGGTGCGGATCGAGGCCACCCCCGGCCAGCCGATCACCATCGACGGCGGCACCAGCGGCCTGCAGCAGGTCTCGGGGGCTGGCTTCGTCGCCAGCGGCCGCGTGATCACCTTCCACGGCTTCCTCAAGGCCTACGTGGAGGGCAATGACGACGTCGAGGAGAAGTCCGACGACGCCCAGGCGCGCCTGCCGAAGCTCGCCGAGGGCGCGGCCCTGGAGGCGGCGAAGGTCAATGCGGCCGGCCACGAGACCCGTCCGCCGGCCCGTTACACCGAGCCGAGCCTGGTGGCCAAGCTCGAGGAGCTGGAGATCGGCCGCCCGTCCACCTATGCGTCGATCATCCGCACCATCACCAGCCGCGACTACGTCTTCAAGAAGGGCTCGGCGCTGGTGCCCACCTGGCTGGCCTTCAGTGTCACCCGCCTGCTGGAGGAGCACTTCCCGAAGCTGGTCGACTACCAGTTCACTGCCTCCATGGAGGGTGACCTGGACGAGGTCGCCAAGGGCAACATGAAGCGGCTGCAGGTGCTCAACCAGTTCTACTTCGGCAGCGAGGAGCGTCCCGACGACGTCGAGACCCCCACCCCCGACGGCCACGAGGGCCTGTACCAGCTGGTCAACCACCTGGGCGACATCGACGCCCGTGGGCTGTCGACCTTCCCGATCGGCGACATCGACGACGGCATCTACGTGCGGGTGGGCCGCTATGGCACCTATGTGGAGGGCGAGGACGAGAAGCGCGCCTCGGTGGCCGACGACCTGCCGCCCGACGAACTGACCGTCGAGCTGGCCCGCGAGCTGCTGAGCAAGCCGATGGGCGAGGAACGGGAGCTGGGAATGGACCCCGAGACCCACACCATGATCGTGGCCCGCAATGGCCGCTTCGGTCCCTATGTCACCGAGGTGCTGGGCGAGGACGTGCCCACCAGGGGCAGGAATGCGGTCAAGCCGCGCACCGGCAGCCTGTTCAAGACGATGACCGTCGAGGACGTCACCCTGGAGCAGGCGCTGCGCCTGATCAACCTGCCGCGCGTGGTGGGCACCGACGCCGAGGGCGTCGAGATCACCGCCCAGAACGGCCGCTACGGCCCCTACCTGAAGAAGGGCACGGACTCGCGTTCGCTGACCAGCGAGGAGCAGATCTTCGACATCACGCTGGACGAGGCGCTGGCGATCTATGCCCAGCCCAAGCAGCGGGGCCGGGCGGCCGCGAAGCCGCCGCTGAAGGAGCTCGGCAATGACCCGGTCAGCGGCACCCCGGTGCTGGTGAAGGACGGCCGCTTCGGGCCCTATGTCACCGACGGCGAGTACAACGCGACGCTGGGCCGCGACGACTCGGTGGAGGAGATCACGCTGGAGCGCGCCGCCGAGCTGCTGGCCGAGAAGCGCGCCAAGGGACCGGCGAAGAAGGCCACGCGCAAGAAGACCACGGCCAAGAAGACGACCGCGAAGAAGACGACGGCCAAGAAGGCCACCGCCACCAAGACGGCCGCCACGAAGACCGCCACCAAGACCACCGCGAAGAAGACCGCGAAGAAGACCACCACCAAGACCACCGCGAAGAAGACCACCGCGAAGGCCGCTGCCACGACCCCTGACGCGAGCTGATCCGCCATGGCCGGCAAGACGCGGGTGCTGCGCTTCGCCCTGCCCTATGGCGCCACCAATCCGGTGGTCGTGAACCCGGAACTGGGGCTCGACAAGGTGGTTCGTCGCGGCGGCGGGCACTCGGCCGCGACCGATGTGACGCTGCTCGACAGCGCCGACCACCGGCTGCTGCGCGCCGGGATCGTCCTGGCCCACCGGGTCAGCGAGGGCCTGGGGGAGTGGTTCCTGGACGCCCTGGGTTGGCAGCCCTGGCTGCCGGCCGGGATGGTCGACCAGCACGGGGCCGTCGACGAGCTGCCCGAGCAGATGGCGCGCCTGGTGCACCCCTTCCGTCGCAGCGCCCCGCTGGGGCCCGTCGCGGCCCTGGGGCGCCGGCGCACCGGCTGGCTGCTGGTGGACGCCGAGGGCGCCACCGTCGCCCGGTTGCGCGACGACCAGATCACGATTCGTCGCGGGGGCGTCACCACCGCCCGCTACCGGGAGGTGACGGTGAAGCTGGAGCCGGGTGCCACCCGCGCCCAGCGCCAGCACCTGTGCGACGCGATGCTGGCCATCGGCGGTGCCAGGGTGGAGTCCTTCCCGAGCCTGCCGGCCCGCATCGGCCCGCCCGCCACCGGCCTGAGCGACTTCCGCGGGCCCTACGAGCTGGGCGAGGACAGCACACTGGAGGCCTTCGTCAGTTGGCTCTTCGCCCGGCGCCTGGACACCATGATGCGCGCGGACCTGGCGCTGCGCAGCGGCGAGAGCACCGACATGGACCTGCTGCGCGAGCAGCTGGCCGGGCTGCGCGGCGAACTGCGCAGCCTGTCCTTCGCCCTGGAACCGGCCTGGCGCGAGCGGGTGGAGCACGAGATCGGGCTGGTGCTGCCCACTCTGGCCAGCCGCACCATCGGCCAGCTGCCCGAGGACTACTTCAACGTCATCGACTCGCTGGTGTTGGGCGTGCGCGCGCCCAAGCTCGGCAACCTGTCGCAGCACCGGGCGGTCGAGGTGCTCGACGACCAGGTGATGCTGGGCGCCACCCTGCTCTTCGACCGGGCCCACAGCCTCACCCTGTCCTCCGGTGACGAGCGGTGGGCGGCCACGCTCACCGCGGCACGGCGGGTGGTGACGATGGCGCACACCGCCGCTCTGCTGGGCGAGAAGCGGGCCCGCAAGCTGGAGGAACGACTGGACGAGAGCATCAGCCTGCTCGAGCACTGCCAGATGCCGCCCGGTTTGGACGAGCCGCACCTGGAGCTCGACTGGGACGCGGCCACCGCCTTCCAGGAGGGGCGGCGCTTCGAGCGCGGCCGCCAGGAGCGGATGGGCTGGCGCGGTCGCTTCATCGAGACCTGGCCCGAGGTGGAGAAGCGGCTGCGCAAGCTGCGCAGGAAGAAGCCCGAAACCCGCGGCCACCGGAACCACGAGCATGAGCACGAGCACGACAGGGGGCAGCAGTGAGCAGGCCGTCGGACGGGCTCTTCGTCGTCCTCGAGGGTGGCGACTCGGCCGGCAAGTCCACCCAGGTTCGCCAGCTGGCCGGCTGGCTGCAGCGGGCCGGGCACCCTTACATCGTCACGCACGAGCCGGGGGACTCCTGGCTTGGAGCCCAGGTGCGACGCCTGGTGCTCAGCCCCGATTCGGGCGACATCACCGCCCGCGCAGAGTGCCTGCTCTACATCGCCGACAAGGCCCAGCACGTCGTCGAGGTGGTGCGCCCGGCGCTGGCCCGCGGCGAGGTGGTCGTCTGTGACCGCTACGTCGACTCGACGATCGCCTACCAGGCTGCCGGCCGCAACCTGCCGCCCGACGATGTCGAGACGATCGCGCTGTGGGCGACGCAGAGCCTGCGCCCCGACCTGACCGTGCTGCTCGACGTCGACCCGTCGCAGGCGGTGAGCCGGATCGCCGACAAGGACCGAATCGAGGGTGCCGGCGATGACTTCCACCGGCGGGTGCGCCAGGGCTTCCTGCGGCTGGCCGAGCGCGATCCGGAGCACTACCTGGTGCTGCCGGCGCGCGACTCGATCGAGTCCGTCGCCGCCCGGATCCAGCAGCGGGTGCAGCAGCTGCTCGACCAGCGCGCCGCGGCCGCCGGGCAGGACGGCCCGGAGGCACCGGGACTGTCGGGGGCGGCTGGCAGACTCGACCCATGAGCATCACACAGCTGCCCGGCGGGGTCTGGGGCGAACTGGTCGGGCAGGAGCGTGCCGTCGCCACCCTGCAGCGGGCGGTCAGCGGCGAGGCCTATGCCATGACCCATGCCTGGCTGGTCACCGGCCCACCCGGATCGGGACGTTCGAATGCGGCCCGCGCCTTCGCGGCGGCGCTGCAGTGCCCGCGCGGCGGCTGCGGCCAGTGCAATGAGTGCCGCACCAGCCTGTCGGGGGCGCATCCGGACGTGACGCTGGTGCGCACCGAGGAGTTGAGCATCGGTGTCAAGCAGGTGCGCGACCTGGTGCGTCGGGCCGCGATGAGCCCGACGATGGGCCGTCACCAGGTGATCGTGATGGAGGACGCCGACCGGGTCACCGACCAGGGCGCCGATGCACTGCTCAAGGCCATCGAGGAACCGGCCCCCAAGACGGTGTGGATCCTGTGCGCCCCCACCGCCGACGACGTGATCGTCACCATCCGCTCGCGCTGCCGGGCGCTGGCCTTGTCCACCCCGCGCGACGATGCCGTCGCACACCTGCTGCAGTGGCGCGACGGCATCGACGCCGAGGTCGCCAGCCATGCCGCCCGGGCCGCGCAGGGCCACATCGGTCGGGCCCGGGTGTTGGCCCGCAACGAGGACGCCCGCAACCGTCGCCATGCCGTGCTGAAGATCCCGGGCCAGCTGGTCAGCGTCGGTGCCTGTCTGACGGCCGCCGACAACCTGGTCAAGGCTGCCGCCGAGGAGGCCAGCAAGGCGACCGAGGCCACCGATGCCGCCGAGCGGCAGAAGCTGGAGGAGGCGCTGGGCTTCGGCACCAAGGGGGCGCGTCCCCGGCAGGCCGCGGCGGCGCTGAAGGAGCTCGAGGAGCAGCAGAAGGCCCGCGCCAAGCGGATCCAGCGCGATGCCCTCGACCGGGTGCTCACCGAGCTGACCACCTGGTACCGCGACGTGCTGGCCCTGCAGACGGGTGCCATCGCCGCGCCGCTGCCGGCCCAGGCGCTGCACGGCCAGATGCCGTCGTCTTCGGGCCCGCACCTGATCAATGGCGAGATGCGTCCGCAGCTGGAGCGTTCGGCCCGCGCCTGCCCGCCGGAGGTGACGCTGCGCCACATCGACGCGATCATCGCCTGCCGCGAGGCCCTGGAGACCAATGTGGCGCCCCTGCTGGCGATGGAGTCGCTGCTGCTGTCACTGGCCGAGAACCGCTAGCTGTACCGATAGGAGAGGGCGGTCTACCACGGGAACGACCATGCTTTGCTGCTGGGGCAGGGTTCTCTGCATGGAGCTGCTTGGGCAGGATTCTCTGCATGGACATTGGTTTGGAGACCGAAGACGACGTGCGCATTCTCGAACGCACGATGTCGATCATCGATGACGTCGCTGATCGGCGTGCGAGGATCTTTGGGGAGGAGCCGCCCCGCATCTGTCGTCAGGGAACGAAGCTGGCCCAGCTGCTGCAAGGGCTCCCGGGGCCTGCTGTTGATCCTCGGCTGAGCATCCACCATTCACTGTTGGCGGCCAGTGGAACGCTGGAGCAGCTGGGTTCCTTCTGCAGGAACAAGATTACGACCACGCCAGTGGTGATGAGTTCGCTGCTCCGAGTTGCGCTGCTGGGTGGGTCCCGGGTGGTCTTCGCACTGGGGCCCGACGCCCCCGCCGAGAGGAAGTCCAATCTTGAGGCCGTCGTTCGGCAGGAACACGCACGCCTGGCCCGTTGCTACAGGGAAGCGGAGAAGTTCACTTCTTTGGACGGTCTGGTGCCGCCTCCAGAGCTTTTGAAGGACCAGCGCGCCCGCTTCGCGCAGTGGAAGATCCCTGGCCAGTCCATGCGAGAAGGGGACATGTTGTCGCAGATGGCGGGTGTCGTGGCTGCCCGGCTCGCAGGCCACGGAGCTCAGCCGGACAATGCCATTGCAGAGCACATGTCGTGGATGTTCAACACGAATAGTGGTGTGGCTCACGGGTACGGCTGGCCCAATCTGGTGCCAGGGACACAGGATCTACCTGGCAACTTCATCGCCGATCTGTTCATGGTCTCCAGCGTCGGCCAGCTCGCGTTCGATTTGGCTGAGGAGCACACCGACTACTTGGACAGGGAGTAGAAGATCACGGGCCCATGTCTTGGACATGAACACGCTCTTCGTCCCTTCAGACAATTGGGCCCTATCGCCAATCTTGGCGATAGGGCCCACAGCAGGGGCGTTGGATCAGCAGGCCTTGGTCTGGTTGGCGCCGTAGGTGGCCTGTTCCTTGGTGTACTTGTCGCCTGCCTCGGACGACAGCTGTTCAATGAGCGCGTCGCAGGACATGGGCATGGTTTCCAGGTAGTTCTTGCCGGCCTTGGCCGCCTGCTCCTTCCAATCGACTTCCAATGTCTCGACAGCGGCAACAGCATCAGCCTTGTCGAACTGGCTACCAGCATCGGAGGAGAGCTGCTCGATCAGCCCTGCCTTCGAGAAGGGCATGGTGGCCAGGTACTGCTCGGCGGCTGCCTTGGCCAGCTCCTGCTTGGCGGACAGTCCCGATCCCTGCTCTTCGTCGGCCTGCTGGGTTTCGGCGGCCTGGGTGGTCTCCTTGGCCTCAGCCTGGGTAGTGGGCGCCGCTGCCGTCGTCGTGGCGGCGGGAGTGGCTTCGTCGCTCTTGCCCATGTTCTGGCAGGCGGCGATGAGGACTGCCAGGAGGACGAGAGCGAGGAGGATCTTGAGACAGCCGCCCTTCTTCTTGGGCTGGGGGTGGATGGGTGTCGCGCCGCCGGGGGCGTCGCCGAACTGCACGGTGTTGTCGCGCTTGGCCATTGGAAGGTGTCCTTTCGATATGACCAGGGGGAGGTCCAGCTCTCTGCGCGGTGCACAGGCTTGTGACGGCCCCCGACGCTGGCCAGCGTCGGGGGCCCCTGGTCACCGGACGAGTTCCGGGACGGACGAGAGGTGGGATTTATCGCCGCAGCTGAAGACTACAGAAATCTGATGACTTACGAAGAAGGAAGCCTCGTGTCCCAGCTGAGCATCGCCTGAACCCTGGGGGCGTTCTTGGGGTGTCAGGAATCTCATCACTGCAAAGTGTTGGTTTCTGATGCTCCCGAGACCGCGTAGGGGTGGCCTGGATGTATTGACCGGGATGTTGTCGCTGTCACCGACCGGGGAACGGAACAAGGGGCCGGACACATGCTGTCCGGGCCCTTCAGGTCCTGCGGATCGATGATTCCCCCGAATTCAATCCATGGCGTCTGGTTCCCCCGAACCTCTGCCGTGTTCGGCCCTTGGCGGATTCCCCGAATCGGCTGGCGGGTGGCTTCCCCCCGAAGCCTGCGCCGGTAGTGCATCCAGTTCCCCGAACTGGGTGGGTCGCTTCCCCCGAAACTTCCCTCCGCTGGGCCCGGATCCCCCGATCAGCGCCCTGCGACGTGACAACCATGCCTCGAAGTGGAAAGTGATCACAAGTGATCGAAGTGGCGCTCGACCAGCCAGAACGTCGCCCGATTCAGCAGTTCTTCAACTTCGGGGGCGCGATTGTCACGTGCTGGGGGGGACATTTGACCCACTGTGGCGTCGAAATGTCGCGCCAGGCGTGTCACGCCATCAGGGGACACACCCTTTTGGGTCCCTTCAGTTCCCCGACAGGTTCGAGCCCCGGCGCCCGTGGAGTCCGTTGGGTGCGGCGCAGGACCGGGGTCAAGTCACGACGGATACCCGTCCTTGCTCTCCTCGGTGCCCGGCCGGCTGGTGTGGGGGAGTGCACAGGCAGGGCTGCGGATGGGATCATGGTCGGGCATCCCTGCACCCATGGGAACAGCAGCCCCCGGCGACCAGTGCGGCGCACTTCCCCGACCAAAGGACGCATCGTGACCGACAACAGGTACGACAACTACCACCGATCCGACGAACCCACCCAGGTGCACCGCACCCTCGGCGGCGCCACCGAGGCCACGCAGGTCTTCCAGAGCGAGGAACTGCGCCAGGCCCAGATCGCGGCCGAACAGGCCGAGGCCGACGACCGCGCCGCCCAGCGCGCCCGCGAGCGCGCCGCGCGTGACCGCAGCCTGGGCAAGGTGGCGGTGGCCGACGGCCCCGATCCCGTCGCCCCCGTGGTCCCCAAGCCCACCACCGACCGTTTCCCCGCCTCGCTGGGGCTCTTCCTGCTGCGCCTGGTGACCGGCGCCATCATGGCCATCCACGGCGTGCAGAAGCTCACCAACATCGCCGGCACCGAGGCCTTCATGACCTCGCTCAACCTGCCCAGCCCGCACTGGATGGCCTGGGGCGTCGGGGTGGCCGAGGTGCTGGCCGGCGTCGCGCTCATCTTCGGCCTGCTGACCCGCCTGGCCGGCCTGGGCGTGGCCGCCGTCGCGATCGGCGCCCTGGCGCTGGTCAAGTGGGGCAAGCACAACCCCTTCGTCTCCGGACAGCCCGGCTTCACCGGCGAGTTCGAGCTGCTGCTGGCCGCCGCCGGCCTGGCCCTGATGCTGCTCGGGGCCGGCCGCTGGAGCATCGACGGGTCCTTCCGCGCCGCCCGTCGCCGCGCCAAGGCCGCCCGTTGAGGCAGCCCGCCTGCACAGTCTGCGACTGCCCCACGGCAGCACGACCAGGCCCTCACCCCGACCGGGGTGAGGGCCTCGTCACGTGATGGGGCGGCGGGTCAGAAGACCGGCTTGCCGCCGGTGACCCCGAGCACGGTGCCGGAGACATAGCTGGCCTCGTCGCTGGCCAGGAAGACATAAGCGGCGGCCACCTCGACGGGGTGCCCGGCCCGGCCCAGGGGGGTGTCGGAGCCGAAGCCCTTGATCTTCTCGGGCGCCATGGTGGCGGGAATCAGCGGCGTCCAGATCGGTCCGGGCGCCACGGCATTGACGCGGATGCCCTTGGGGCCGAGCTGGCTGGCCAGGTTCACCACCAGGTTGTTCAGCGCGGCCTTGCTGGCGGCGTAGTCGAGCAGCGGTTCGGAGGGGGAGTAGGCCTGCACCGAGGTGGTGACGATCACCGAGCCGCCGTCGCTGAGCTCCTCCTCGGCGGCCTTGACCAGCCAGAAGGGGGAGAAGACATTGGTCTCGAAGGTCTGCTCGATCTGCCCGTCGGGGAAGTCCTGCAGCTCGGGGTGGGTCATCTGGTAGGCGGCATTGGCCACCAGGACGTCGATGCCGCCCATCTTCTCGACGGCCCTGGCCACCACCTTCTGGTTGGCCTTCGCGGTGCGCAGGTCTGCCTTGATGACGTGGCAGGTGCCACCCAACTCCTTGATGGTCTTCTTGGTGGCCTTGGCGTCCTCGGCCTCGTCGGGCAGGGCGACGATCGTCACGACGGCGCCCTCGTGGGCCATCGTGGTGGCCACGGCCCGGCCGATGCCCGAGTCGCCGCCGGTCACCAGGGCGCGCTTGGCGTCCAGGCGCCCGCGCGGGGTCCAGCTGCGCTCACCGTGGTCGGGTTGCGGGCTCATCTCCGCGGTGGCGCCGGGCCACTGCTGGGTCTGTTCGGGGATGCGGGTGAGCTTGGGGCGACGCTCGGGGCTGGGCACGGCTGGAGGGGTCGCCTGCGCCGCCTGGGCCTTCGCGCTCTTCTTCGCGGTCTGGGTCTTCTTGGGGCTGCTCATTCATCCAGTCTGGCGCGGACGGGGTGCCGTGACGAGCAGAGAAGGCCCGGATTCACCCAGCGCGGAAGACGAGGTGCGGCCATGTCGCCGTGAATCGTTTACCTGCAGGACACTCCGGGCTATCCGAGTGGTCATCCGGGGAAGCGTTCGATGGCTGGGACATCGTCTTGGAGGGGGATGAAGATGCTCGGTTCGCCGGACAACGGGGTGCCCGTGCTGCGCACGCGTGAGGCCCGGCGCCGCCAGCTGGTGGTGCCGATGGTCGTCGGGGCGCTGGTCTCGGTGCTGGTGTTGGCACTGGCCTGGAACCGCGGCCGCGAGTCGCAGGTGCTCGGGGCGGGCTCGACGCTCGCGGCGCCGCTGGTGACCGGCTCCGCCAATGCCTACCGCTCAGCCTTCTCGGCCGACAATCCTCAGCGTCCGGACCAGACCGGTGGCGACTGGGTAGCTCGACGGCTCGGGCATCGGCTACGAGCCGGTCGGCTCCCTGGGCGGCGTCATGCGCCTGGCCGACCCCGAGGTGGACTTCGCGATCAGCGACTACCCGGTGAGCGCCAAGACGCTCGACGAGCACGGCCTGGGCCAGTTCCCGGTGGCCATCGGCTCGCTGGCCCTGGTGCACTGCGTCGAGGTCGAGGGCAAGCAGCTGCGCCTGGACGCGCCGTTGGTGGCGCGCATCTTTCGCGGCGAGGTGACGCGCTGGAATGACCCGGCGGTGGCCAAGCTCAATTCCGGCCTGGCCCTGCCCGACCAGCAGATCGTGCCGGTCCACCGGGGCGACGGCTCCGGTTCCACCCGCGCCTTCAGCGCCTGGCTGTCCGCAGGTGATGCCACCTGGAAGTCCGAGGTGGGTACCGGCCCGCAGCTGGAGTGGCCCGCCAGCGTCGGCCGCGCCGTCGAGAAGTCCGAGGGGGTCGTCAAGGCCGTGCGCGAGGTGCCCGGCGCCATCGGCTACGTCGACCCGGGCCAGGCTCGCGAGGCGGGGCTGTCGATGGCCCAGCTGCGCAATGGCGCCGGAGGATTCGTCGCCCCCGACCGGGCCGGCATGGCCGCCGCCGTGCAGGGCATGTCCTGGGATGCCGAGGGCCAGTTCACCGGCCTGGCGCCCCGCGCCGACGCCAAGGGCGCCTAACCCGATCACCGTGCCCGTCATGGCGGTGCTCAAGCGCGAACCCCAGCAGGAGGCCGACGCCCGGCGTGCCCTGGGCTACCTGCGCTGGCTCGTTGACGACTACGACGCCGAGGCCCGCCAGATGGGCTTCCTGCCGCTGCCCGCCGCCGGCGCGGCCCAGGTGCACGAGCACATCGCCAGGACCTTCACCTACGCCCGCTGATCCAGCAGGCGCCCCCACACGCTGGACCGACCCATCCCCGACCGGAACGGACACGACTGCAATGGAAGCTGACATCTTCAAGGAGATCCTGGTGCCCGTCGTGGGCGGCCTGGGGATCTTCCTGCTCGGCCTGGAGTTCATGGACACCGGCATCCAGGCGCTCAGCGTCAACAAGATGCGGGCCTGGCTCGCCAAGATCGCCGGCACCCCCGTCAAGGGCGTGATGGCCGGCACCGTGATCACCGGCGTGATCCAGTCCTCCACCGCGATGACGGTGATGACCGTCGGCCTGGTCAATGCCGGCGTGCTCAACCTGCGCTCGGCGATCAGCGTAATCATGGGCGCCAATGTGGGAACCACGCTCGGCAACGGCCTGATCGCGCTGCCACTGGGCCCGATCGGCCTGCTCTTCAGCGGCATCTTTGCGTGCGTCTACTGCTTCGCGCGGCAGGACAAGACGCGCAACATCGCGCTGGCCTCGATGGGCTTTTCGCTGATCTTCTACGGCCTCAACCTGATGACCGGGGGCCTCAAGCCGCTGCGCAACATGCCCGAGGTGATGGCGGTCCTGCAGCGACTGGACTCCTCCAACATCGTCGGCGTCGTCTCCTGTGCCCTGATCGCCGCCCTGATCACCGCGATGATCCACTCCTCTTCGGCCACCATCGGCATCGTGATGGGCCTGGGTGCCTCCGGCGTGCTGCCCTGGCAGACGGCCATCGCCTTCGCCATCGGCGCCGACCTGGGCACCACCGTCACCTCGTGGATCGCCTCGCTGAACCTGAGCAAGAATGCCAAGCGCACCGCCTACGCCCACATCGCCTTCAACTTCATCGGCGTCTTGGTGGTGCTGGCGCTCTTCTTCCCCGCCATCCGCGTGCTCGGCTGGGGCCTGGGCCTGTTCGGCATCGACCCCGCCGCCCCGACGGTGGTCGACGGGCAGCAGACCTTCCCGATGGTGCCGGTGGCCGTGGGTGTCTTCTCGATCATCTTCAACATCTTCAACGTGCTCATCATGTTCCCCTTCATCGGCACCTTCGAGCGGGTGCTCAGCAAGGTGGGGGCCGACGAGAACGTGCCGGAGGAGTATGCGGTGCCGCGCTTCCTCGACCCGAAGGCGGTCGACGACCACCCGCGCGCCGTCGCCGGCGTGCTGGCCGAGACCCGTCGCCAGCTGCAGGCCGGAACGGCCTTCCTCGACATCGCCCGTGGCCGCCCCGGCGCGCCGGTGGAGCTGGAGGAGCATGCCGAGGCCGTCGACTCGCTCTCCCGCGAGATCCGCGCCTACTGCGCCACCTCTTCCGCGACGACCTGGACCGCGGCCAGAACGACCTGGTGGCCAGCCTGATCGAGGAGGTCGACTTCACCTCGGCCCTCAACGAGCAGCTGCACCAGGTGGCCCGCCGCGCCGACCGCGAGGTCTTCAGCCCGGCCAGCCAGGTCTTCCTGGAGGAAAGCCTGGACGTGCTCGACGCCCGCCTGTCGCGGATCGTCGCGGTGGACGATGCCTAGGCCGCGGTTCCGCAGGAGATGCGCGAGGAGAAGGACGTGCTGGAGCTGCGTGAGCGGATCGTCAGCTCCCCGTCGCTGCCGGCCGGTGAGCGTGGCGCCCTGGTGGCGCTGCTCGGCTCGGTGGAGCGCGCCCAGCAGCTGGTGGAGCGGATCGAGGTCGAGCGTGCCTCGGTGGACCGCGGCACGATCGGCGTCGTGGAGCCGGTGGCCAGCGCCTGAGCCCTTCGGCCAGCCCGAACGGCGGCCCGCCATCGTCACGCACGATGGCGGGCGCTTCTCATTGTTGGGCCCTGTTCATTGTTGGGCCTTGTTCGTGGTTGGGCCTTGTTCGTGGTTGGGCCGGGCTGTCGTGGGCGGCGTCTACGCTTGCGCCATGGCGCGAGTGATGGCGGTCACCTTCGAGACCCACGGGCAGTTGCACTACCTCGATCCGGGGGAGCAGCAGTGGCAGGTGGGCGACATGGTGCTGCACCCCACCGAGAACGGCCCAGAGGTGGCACAGGTGGTGTGGGCGCCCGAATGGGTGGACAGCGAGAACCTCACCGACCTGCCGGTGGTGGCCGGACGGGCCACCGAGAAGGACCTGCGCCGCGACGAGGAGAACCGCCGCCACCGCGCCGAGACCTTCGAGGTGGCCAGGGCGATGGTCGCCGAGCACGGGCTGCCGATGAAGGTGGTGGCCGTCGACTGGATCGACCGCGGGCCGACGCCGGGGCTGCAGGTGGCGATCTACTTCACCGCCCCGGAACGCGTCGACTTCCGCGCGCTGGTGGGAGACCTGGCCCGGGCCCTGAAGGCGCGCGTCGACCTGCGCCAGGTGGGTGGGCGTGACGCGGCCCGCCTGACCGGCGGCATCGGCAACTGCGGACGCGACCTGTGCTGCTCCACCTTCCTGACCGACTTCGAGCCGGTCGGCCTGCGCGTGGCCCGCGACCAGGGCCTCTCGACCAATCCGCTGGCCATCCAGGGCCAGTGCGGCAAGCTGATGTGCTGCCTCAAGTACGAGCACCCCCTCTACGTCGACTTCGCCCAGAAGGCCCCGGCGGTGGGGAACCGGGTCTCCAGCCCGATCGGCGAGGGCGTGGTGGTGGGCCACAACGTCCCCAGCCAGAGCGTCGCCGTGCGCAACCGCGACGGCGAGGTGGCGCGCTGCCCGCTGACCGAGGTGTGCCCCACCTCGAAGCGCCGCAAGGAACGCCACAAGGCCGTGCAGCGTCGCGAGGAGGGCCAGCAGGCATGAGGATGCGACGGATCGTCGCGGCGCTGGCCGTGCCCCTGCTGCTGGCCGGGTGCCAGCAGGAGCCGTCCATCCCCACGCCCGGGCCCGGCGCCAGCGCGCCGGCCTCCCCGTCGTCGGCGGTGGCGGTGCCCTCGGGCAGCGCCACCGTGACGACCACCTCCAAGGACGTCGCCGGCTTCCAGCTCTCGGCCCATCGTCGCCAGGAGCAGTACACCTCGCCCGACCGCACCAGCGTCGCTTCGGATGCCACCCCGCCCGGCTTCGCCGCCCCGCCGCCCGGCCAGGGCCGTCAGCGCTACCTGGACCAGACGATCCGCTGGAGTGCCTGCGACGGCTTCGAGTGCGGCACCGTCCTGGTGCCGCTCGACTGGGACCGTCCCGACGGCCAGGCCATCACGCTGAAGATCAAGCGGCGCGTGGCCGACCAGAAGCGCACCGGCACCCTGTTCATCAACCCCGGCGGGCCGGGCGCCTCGGGCCAGCAGATGCTGGAGACCTTCGACTGGAACTCCTTCCCGCAGCACGACGTGATCGGCTGGGACCCGCGCGGCACCGGGGAGTCGACGCCGGTGGTGTGTGGCACGCCTGAGCAGACCGAGGCCTACCTGGCCTCGGAGAGCTCGCCCGACGACGCGCAGGAGTTCCAGGCCGCCGTCGCCCAGAACAAGCACTTCGCCGCCCAGTGCAGGCAGGGCTCCGGGGCGCTGCTCGACCACATCTCCACCATCGACACCGCCCGCGACCTGGACTACCTGCGATACCTGGTGGGCGACGACACGCTCGACTACCTGGGCATCAGCTACGGCACCTACATCGGCGCCATGTATGCCGAGCTCTACCCGCAGCGGACCGGGCGGATGGTGCTCGACAGCGCCGTCAACATCACCACCGACGACTCGGTGATCCAGGCGATGGGCTTCGACCTGGCGCTGCGCAACTACGCCACTTGGTGTGCCGAGCAGAAGTGCGAGCTGGGCAGCACCGCCGACGAGGTGATCGCCTCGGTCACCGGCATCTTCGACTCCCTGGACCAGGAGCCGCTGGAGGTCGAGGACCGCGAGCTCACCCAGGGGCTGGGCGTCACCGGTGCCGTCACCTACCTGTACATGGGCTCAACCGGCTACACCCAGCTCACCCAGGCGCTGGTCTCGGCCCGCGACGGCAAGGGCCAGCCGCTGCTCGCCACCGCCGACATCATGAACGGCCGCCAGAGCGACGGCAGCTATGACTCGATGACCTACGGCTTCCCCGGGGTGGGCTGCGTCGACGCCGAGGACCCGGGCATCGACGGCTCGGTCAAGGAGTTCGAGCAGGACAAGAAGAAGGCGCCGGTGCTCGCCCCCTACTTCGGGGTCAGCCTCACCTGCCCGGTGTGGTCGGCCACGCCGTCACCGCAGCTGGAGCTGCGGGCCAAGGGCGCCGCGCCGATCCTGGTGCTGGGCGCCACCGGAGACCCGGCCACCCCCTATGAGCAGGCCGTCAGCATGGCCGAACAGCTGGAGCCCGGCGTCCTGCTCACCTGGAAGGGCGCCGGGCACTCCGCCTGGGACCTGGGCAATGCCTGCGTCAAGAGCGCCGTGCGCGACTTCGTCAACGACGGCACCGTGCCGCCGGACAAGAAAGTCTGCTGAGCCTGGGGCGGCTCGCCTGGCTGGGATCCGCCCCGAGACCGGCACTGGGCACGTCGAAAGCTGACCCCGCCCGTGCTGCGGCGGGTGCGGGGTCGGCGTGCGACGTGCGGGGTCGAGTCCAAGGTCCCGGGGTGCGGGGTCAGGCCTCCCGGTAGGGGTCGGGCAGGGCGACGAGGATGGTCTCCAGGTACTCCTCGATGCCCTCGTGGCTGCCCTCGCGGCCCAGGCCCGACTGCTTGACGCCGCCGAAGGGGGCGGCGGCATTGCTCAGCAGGCCCTGGTTGACCGCCACCATGCCCACCTCGAGCTGTTCGGCGACGCGCAGCACCCGGTCCATGTCGCGGGTGAAGACGTAGCCGGCCAGGCCCACCTCGCAGTCATTGGCGAGCTCCAGCGCCTCCTGCTCGGTGGTGAAGGTGGTGATCGGGGCGACGGGGCCGAAGACCTCCTCGCGCAGGATCTTCGCGTCGTGGCCGACACCGGTCAGCACGGTCGGCTCGTAGAACCAGCCCTCGCCGTCGACCTTCTTGCCACCCACCAGGGCCGTCGCGCCCTGGGCGAGTGCCGCATCCACCAGCTCCGCGACGCCATCGCGGGCCTGTTCACTGACCAGCGGGCCGACGGTGGTGTCCTGGTCGAGGCCATCACCCACCTTCAGCGTCTTGAACTTCTCGGCGAGCCTGCGGCCGAAGTCCTCGGCGACGTCGGCGTGCACGATGAGCCGGTTGGCGGCGGTGCAGGCCTCGCCCATGTTGCGCATCTTGGCCAGGTAGGCGCCCTGGACGGCCTCGTCGAGGTCGGCATCGGCGAAGACCAGCAGCGGAGCATTGCCGCCCAGCTCCATCGAGGTGCGCAGCACCCCGTCGGCGGCCTGCTTGAGCAGCTGCTTGCCGACGCCGGTGGAGCCGGTGAAGGAGAGCTTGCGCAGCCGCGGATCGGCGATCAGCGCGTCGGTGGTCTCGTGCGAGGTGGAGGTGATGACATTCACCACACCCTTGGGTAGCCCGGCATCGGCCAGCACCTTGGCGAAGAGCAGGCTGGTCAGCGGGGTGAGGACGGCCGGGCGCAGCACGACGGTGCAGCCCGCGGCCAGCGCCGGGGCGATCTTGCGGGTGGCCATCGCCAGTGGGAAGTTCCACGGCGTGATGAACAGGCACGGGCCTACCGGGCGCTTGGTCACCAGCTGGCGCTGCGTGCCCTCCGGCGACGGGCGGTAGCGGCCGGCGATGCGGGGCGCCTCCTCGCTGAACCAGCGCAGGAACTCGGCCCCGTAGACCACCTCGCCCTTGGCCTCGGCATAGGGCTTGCCCATCTCCAGGGTCATCAGGCGGGCGAAGTCGTCGGTGCGCTCGATCACCAGCTCGAAGGCGCGGCGCAGCAGCTCGGCCCGCTCCCGGGTGGGGGTGCGGGCCCAGCCCTTCTGGGCAGTGGCGGCGGCGTCGAGGGCGCTGGTGGCGTCGGCGACCGATGCGTCGGCGATGGTGGCCAGCAGCTGGCCGTTGGCGGGATTGTGCACCTCGAGGGTGCCCTCGCCGCCGTCGCGCCACTCACCGTTGATGAACAGTGCGGTGGGAAGGTCGTGCGGCAGCTCGTGGGAGAGGGTCTGCGACATGGGGATGCCTCTCTGTGCGTCAAATGTGTGCTCACTTCGATGGTAGGCACCGGCACGGACACTTCGGGGGTCATCAGCCACCAGCTGCACCGGCGGGCGGCCGCGCCGGCCGGGGTTACTTGCCCCAGCCGGCCAGGAAGTCGTCCACCTCGGCCCGGGTGGGGGCGGTGGCCGGTCCGCGACGGGTCACCTTGAGCGCCGCTGCGGCATTGGCTCGGCGGGAGGACTCCACCCAGTCGCCGCTGAGCGCGTACTCGGCGCACAGCACGCCGGTGTGGCAGTCGCCCGCACCATTGGTGTCGACGGGCTTCTGCGGGAAGCCGGGCACGCGGTGGGTGGTGCCGTCCAGGTGCACCGCGCAGCCCTCGGATCCGTCGCGCACGAGGGAGACCGCCCCTTCGGGCAGGAAGTGGGAGCAGGCCTCGGAGGCCTCGGCCATGTCGCGGTGCATGGTCATCTGGTGGGCCTCGTCGGCATTGCTCGTCCACACGGTGGTGAGTGCCAGCATTCGGGTGCGCACCGGGACGGGCAGGGCGCTGAAGGCGGCACCCGGGTCGAGCACGACGTGGACGCCCTCGGGCAGGGTCTCGAGCCAGTCCAGCAAGGGGCGTCGGGTGCTGGCGACGGCCAGCGAGTAGCCGGTGACGTTGACCAGGTCGCCCGGCTGCGGGGCGCTGGTGGCCAGGGACTCGACGCTGATCTGGCGTTCCGCGCCCAGGGTGGTGACGAAGGTGCGCTCGGCCGAGGGTTCGACCATGACGAAGCAGATACCGGTGTCGCTGTCGGTGATGGGCGGGGCCGAGAGGGCGATCTTCTCCTGCGCCATCACCTGGCGGATCAGGTCGCCATTGGGGCCGGTGCCGTGGGCGCCGGCGTGGACCGACTCGGCGCCGGTGCGGGCCGAGGCCACCAGGATGTTCGTCGCCCCACCGGCATAGCGGGCATGGCTGGTGGCCATGGAGTTGTCACCCCGCCACGGCAGTGCCGGGATCTCGACAACCTCGTCCACCAGGGCCTGGCCGGTGTGGATCACGCGTGCCATCGTCACTCCTTCGTCGTTCGCGCCAGACTACTGTGAGCCCATGGCCAGCTTCGACGACCTCGAGTTCTACCCCGGCGACCCGATCTTCGGGCTCAACGACCTGTTCCGCGCCGACACCCGGCCGAGCAAGGTGAACCTGGGCGTCGGTGTCTACCTCGACGAGCTGGGCCGCCTGCCGTTGCCGCGGGCGGTGGCGACGGCCGAGCAGCGGCTGGCCGAGCAGCCGGCGCCGCGCGGCTACCTGCCGATGGCCGGTGACCCGGAGCTGCTGCCGCTGGTGCAGGAGCTGGTCTTTGGTGCTGGATCGCTGCCGCTGCTGGAGAAGCGGGTTGCTTCGGTGCAGACGCTGGGCGGTTCTGGTGCCCTGAAGGAGGGCGCAGACTTCCTGCACGGCCTGCTGGGGGCCTCGACCGTGGCGCTGAGCGATCCGTCGTGGGCGAACCACTCCGCGATCTTCGGTGGGGCGGGCTATGAGGTGACCAGCTACCGTTACCACGGCGCCGCCGAGCACCGGGTGGACGTCGACGGGATGCTCGAGGACCTGGCGGCGCTGCAGCCCGGCACCGTCGTGGTGCTGCACGCCTGCTGCCACAACCCCACCGGCCATGACCTGACCGGCGACCAGTGGGTGCGGGTGGCCGAGGCGGTGGAGCGGTCGGGGGCGGTGGCCTTCCTCGACATGGCCTACCAGGGCTTCTCGCACGGGCTGGAGGCCGACCGGGTGGCGGTGGAGGCCTTCGTCGCCAGCGGACAGCGCTTCTTCGTCGGCAACTCCTTCAGCAAGAACCTGGGGCTCTATGGGGAGCGGGTCGGCGCGCTGCACGTGGTCTGCCGCGACGAGCAGGAATCCGCGACGGTGCTCTCGCAGCTGGCGCGGGTGGTGCGCACCAACTACTCCTGCCCGCCGGTGCACGGCGCGGCGATCGTGAAGATGGTGCTGGGTGATGCCGAGCTGCGCGCCGGCTGGACCGCCGAGCTCGACGCCATGCGCGAGCGGATCCGCGGGATGCGCCAGCAGCTGGTGGCCGGGCTGGCCGAGCGCGGGGTCGACTTCGGCTTCGTCGCCCAGCAGGCCGGCATGTTCAGCTACTGCGGCCTCTCGGTGGAGCAGATGCACCGGCTGCGCACCGACCACGGCGTCTACGGCACCGACGACGGCCGCATCTGCGTCGCCGGGCTCAACCAGGACAACCTGGACACGGTGGTGACGGCGATCGCTGCGGTGGTGGGCTGAGCCGGACGCGCCGTTTGGCGGCAGGCGCCCCCGCATGGCTATAGTTGTGCAGTCCGCTCACGCGGGCATGCCGCCCTAGCTCAGTTGGTAGAGCAACGCACTCGTAATGCGTAGGTCAGGGGTTCGACTCCCCTGGGCGGCTCCATCGGAGCCCCTCGTCGGAGGGGCTTTTTCATTTGTCCAGTGAGCGGGAACGCCCGCCGATTCTGACGTTTGGGAGCCTAGTTGGCAGCCTAAGAGTTCGCGCGGATAGGTCAGGGCCGCCTTGTGGGTCGTGCGTCCCATCGGTGGGTGGTCCAGGCCTGTCTCACGAGGCGCCGGGTGATGATGATCGCGTTCGCGAGCGCGATGAATGCGTCGATGACGCGGATGCGGCGTTCGGTGCAGCAGCGGAGTTTCCCGAAGCCTCGGTTGTGCCAGGCGTTGGTGCGCTCCACCACCCACCTGGCCCCGGCCTGCAAGGGGGTGCCCTTCGCGGAAATCTCCCAGTCGCAGCCCAGGGTGGCGAGCCGTTGGCGGGTGGCCCTGGAGTCGTAGCCGGCATCCAGGTGGACAGTGATGCGCTCGGGCATGCCGCAGCCCAGGCCGTGATCGAAACGCGCCAAGCGTTCCAAGGTTGGTTGGAGCCAGATGGAGTCGTTGCGGTTCGCCGGGGCGACCACGCACCCGATCGGGATCCCTTGCGCGTCGACCATCAACGAGCGTTTGGTGCCCTGTTTTCCCCTGTCGACCGGGGATTTTCCGGCCGCTTCGCCGCCGCACGGGGCTTTGACCAGACAGCCGTCGACGGTGATGTTGTCCAGGTCGAGGCCGATGAGGCGGTCATAGGCCTCCAGGCACAGGTCCTCCAGTCGGGTGAAGATGCCGGCGGCGATCCACTCGTCACGTCGGGCCCGCAGGGTGGTGGCCGAGCAGGTCGAGTCGGCGATCGTGGCATAGGAGCAGCCGAGCACGAGGACTTGGACGAGCTTGTCGAACACGATCCGATCAGGAATCCGGGGCCGATGGCAGCCCCACGGATGGGTGTCGACACGCTCGGGAATCAGTGCGGCGAACTGGCTCCACACCGGTTCGAGGATGAATGATGGGACGGCAGGCACGAGTACCTCGCAGGGGAAGTGGCGAGACTAGACACCTTCATCTTCCCCGGTGGCCTCGTGCCTGCCCCGCGTCGTCCTTGAGGCCTATCCGCGCGAACTCTAAGCGCTTGGTCCAGAATCGACGGGCCTCGAAGTCCGGGGTTAGTTCCCGCTCGTCAACGAGTTCTTGGCGAAGAGCGCTTCGCGGGCCTCAGGATCGTCGACCAGTTCCAGTAGCCGACGGAAGTCGTCCCGAGTCCTGGCCAGATCCACCCGGCGCCCAGCGGCGGTGTCGAGCAGGTAGTACGTGTCCCAGGTGATCCCCGCAGCGTGACGCGCCTGGTAGTAGTGCACCCGCTCGATGTTGAACCGGTCGTCGTAGTCACGAAGCACGTACCCGATGAGCTGGGCAACGTGCTCCTTCTGCATGGCGACCCGATTCGCGGCCTTCTTGGGCTTGTTGGTCTTCAGCTCCACCAGGGTGCCGTCGGCCAGCAGGTCGAGCGAGGCCTCACAGACTCGACGCCCCTTCGCCTGGGCGAAATCGAAGACGCTGGACCGGACCGAATCGCAAGGCGCCAGCGACGGAAGCAGGGAGTTCTCGGCGAGCCGGAGCAGCTGGTCCAGTTCGATTTGCTCCTGATCGGTCGCCAGGTCGAGGAGGTGGCCCGGGGAGCCAGCCAGCGTCGAGCAGGCCTCGCGGACTCGATCGGCCCCGGGGTGGCGCAGGTCGGTGATCCGGGCCAGGCCCAGCAACATGCGGATCAGAGCCTCGCGGTCGGTGCCGCTGGCAATCCTGTCGATCGAGGTCATCAGCTCCTTGGTGTCTTCTCGGAGGCAGAGCATCAGCTCCTCGGCGTCGGCGCTGAACGCGTCGGGGTCTGCGAGGAGCGCGATGCCCAGTCCGAAGGCGGTGCCCACGAAGTGCCCGGTCTCGGTCAGCGACGGCACGAGCAGGGGCCGGGAGGCCATGCGCTGTTTGTATTGCTTGACCACATCGGACATGTTCGGGAAGCGGTCTTCGAGGAAGCCGCGCAGCGGGAAGACGTCGGGACGAGTGACGGGCTGGCCTGCGACCGCAGTCACGGTGTCCGCATGACAGATCCGGGTGGTGGGGTAGGCCGTCGCGACGTCGCCATACGGATGCTCGGCGACGGGCAGCATGCACGGGTTGAGGTGGCGAAGGTGGTTGGGCCACTGGGACATGGGTGATTTCTCCTGCTGTTCGAAGGGGCCCGGTGACCCGTTCACTGGTCTAGACAGGTGGAGGCGGCGAAACGTGACATGCGATTTCGAGATTTCTCAAAATGCGCCGATTCAGGCGGTGGGCTCCGTTGCCCACAGGGCTGCGCCCATGGCGTCGGCGGCGTCCCGGGAGACGGTCGGTGCGACGTGGCTGTAGGTGTTCATGGTCAGGCTGATCTGGGAGTGGCCCAGAGTTTCCATCACGACGCGAGCATGGACGCCCTGCGTGAGCATGTTCGATGCGGCCGTGTGGCGCAGGTCATGCAGGCGGATCTCAGGCAACCCAGCGGCCGCCGCATAGCGCTTGAAGGTGCGGTAGTCATTGCGCGGTGAGAACGGCGTCCCGTTCGCTGTCGTGAAGACCAGGCCATGCTCCTGCCACCCATCGCCAGCCGCGGCCCTCTGCTCATCCTGTTCGGCGCGGTGACGCTGCAGGGTCTCGACCAGATGATCGGGCAGGGCGACAGTGCGACGAGAGCGGGCCGTCTTGGGCGGCACGAGGACGAGCCCGCGGCCGGGCTGGTACTGCAGGGCCTGCGCAATGCGCAGGGTGCGCTCCTCGAAATTCACATCCGCCCTTGACAGGCCCAGGACCTCGCCTTGGCGCAGTCCCAGGGCAATGGCCAGCTCCCAGCGGGCGGCCGTGGGTTTGGTGCTCACGAACGACAGGAAGGTCTTGGTCTGTTCGAGGGTCCACGGCGTCACCTCGGAGCGGGTGATCGACGGCGGGTCGACGGACAGCACGGGGTTGGTCGGGATCAACTTCCACCGCACAGCCACCGTCAAGGCCCGCCGGAGCAAGGCATGGAGGCGACGGACGCTTCCCGGCGCGAGCTTGCGCAACATCACCTGGTAGAAGTCGGAGATGTGCGCGGGGCTGAGCTTGTCCAGCTTCCAGCGTCCAAGCGCGGGCGCGATGTAGAGCCGGTTCTCCTGCTTGTAGCGCGCCAGCGTCGACGAGCGAACGGTGCTGCCCGCCACCTCGGCCAGGTACTGGTCCATCCAGGCCGACAGCGTGGGTACTCGCCCGGGTTCGATCCGGCCTTCTTCGGCTAGTCGAGTGAGCTGGCGAACCTTGCTCTGGGCTTCTGCCTTGGTCTTGGCCGTGACGTACTTGCGCTGCCGCTTGCCTTCCTTCCACCCAAAGTCGACGTAGCCGCGCCAGCGGCCGGCCGCGGTCTTGTAGACGGCGCCTTCGCCTTGTCCACGGCGCTGTCTGGTCATGCCGCCACCGAGTTTTCGGCGACGAAGCGCTTGAGGTCGTCGACGGAGATCCGACGAGAGCGGCCCATCTTCACGGAGGCCGGCTGTCCGGAGTAGATGAGTTCGTAGACGCGATTGCGGCAGACGCCGAGCATTTGGGCGGCTTCTGCGACGGTGACCATGAGCTTTTCCATGGTGGGGGTCCTTCCTGATGGTGGGGTGGTTGCTGGGCTAGGTGGAAGTTGCTGAATTGCTGTTCACAGGGTCTCGCGCGGCGCGGAGTGCCTTGGCGTGCTCGTATTGGGTGCGCCAACGGTGGCGTTCTTGGATCCCGGCAAGGATCGTTCGCGTGTAGAGGCCGGGGGACTGCTCGACGGGGTGCCACTCGTAGCGTGGGCGGCCGTCGTCGGCTTGGACTTCTGCGCTCAGGCGCTCGATGTCGGGCGCCGTGATCCCGGCCTCTTCCAGGGCTTCACGGACGACGGCGGCTCGATCTGCGCGGTGCCGCTTGAGGGTCTTGCCGGACCACTTGCGGGAGACGAGGCAGCGGCGTCCGCCGAGGCCCAGATGCTCGCGGTCGTGGTGCTTCTTGGGGCAGGAGCCGGGCACCATGCCTTCCTTCGCCCCGGGGGCTGCACCCCGTACCGCAGCCAGTTGGTGCACTGTTCGGAGCAGGGGAGCCAGCGCAGTTCGGCGTGTAGGCGGTCGATGTGGGCTTCGTAGGCGGCGTCCGCCGCGTCGGTGTCCGTGTAGGGCTCGGCAATCGACTTGTTGAGGTACTTGACCAGGTATCGGATGGCGCGGTCCGCATCGGCAGACGAGGCGACGATTCCTTGGATGTCGGTCTGCGTCCCGAACCGCATCACGTGGGCAGGCCGCGCGACCTGGTCGGCGTCCAGCGCATCCATGGCCTCGCCCCAGGTGGGCAGCATCACGCCGGTTTCGGGGTCGGCGTAGCCGTCGCCAGTCCAGATGGGAAGGTTCTCCTGGCTGTACACCACCCGGCTGAACTGTGGCCACCAGACCTGCAGGTAGACGGCGTTGGCCACCTGGCGCAGGAGCTGGCGGGGGATGGCACCGCGGATGGCGGCATGGAGATGGGGCGCCAGACGCTTCTGGGGTTCGACGGCGCTGAAGTACTGCACGTCGTATCCAGCGCAGCGTCGCAAAGCCTTCCAGAACTGGTCCACCAGCCGGGAGAAGAACAGGGCGTCCAGAGCGGCGCGTCGGTAGTCGTAGCGCGCCGGGTCGGCCGGAATACCCGTACCGGGAATGATTGCCCCGTAGCTGGGCAGCGTGAGCGTGACGAACATCGAGGGTCGGTACTCGCGTCCGTCGGGTGCGGTGAAGGTGGTGCCGATGGTTCGTGCATCCATCGGGGTCTTGGGCAGGTTGGGCATGCCCTGGCGACGGCGGGTGGACCGCACGCGGCGACTCGTGCCCGTGGCGGGATTGTTGACGGTGGCCCCAGGACGCGCCGGTTCCTCGGAGAGATGCCATCCTTCGCGGCACTGCTGCATGCGCAAGGTCCGGGCCTTGTGGGCACAGGCGGGGCAGCGGGATTCGAGGGTGGCGCCACAGGCCATGGCGACGGTCTGCTCAGCGCCGGTCTGCCGGTCATGCACTCGCCGGACCACGGGGCGACGGCACACGTGGTTGGCGTCAGCCAGTTCAGCGGCCATCGCCGCCGTGATCGTGGGGGTCATGCTGCATCGCTCCCTTCGAGGCGTGGGGTGCGGCGACTGCGCGTCTTGGGCGCGGCCTCGGGCACGGTGATGGGGATGTGGACGGGCGCGGGCCATCGCTGGGCAGCCTCGCGGATGGCGTCGTCGCTGGTGTACGCGGCGCGGACCCGAGTGACCTGGCCGGTCTCGTCGAGGACGTACCCGACACCCGGCATGGTGCGCGGGATGTCCTGGCACCGAGCGCCGGAGCGAACGGCGTCGTGGGAGAGGATCATCGCCGCCTCTTCGGACCCATTGAGACGAAGGCCGATGGACTGGGTGAACAGGTTGCGGATCTTGAGGACTTCCTTTCGTGGGTCCTGCAGGAAGCCGTAGACATAGAAGCCGACAGCCCGGCCCTGGCTCAGGAGGATCGCGAGGGCGCTTTCAGCGCGGCGCATCAGGTCGCGATCGGGGAGGTAAGCCACCAGCGATGCCAGCTCGTCGACGACCACCAGCACGAGCGGCTCTTCGACGGTGGGCTCGTGCAGGCGCGTGATTCCGGCCAGCCTCTGGGCACGTGCCTGGCACTGCACCGCGGCCTCTTCGAGGAGTACGACGGCCTCAGCGGGTTCGGTCGCCAACCGGGTGAACAGCGGTGCACCCAGGGAGAGTTCCATGCCGCCCTTGAGGTCGATGCCCTGCAGCTGCACCAGGCCGGATTCGATGTTGGGCCCCTGTGCCGTCACGACTCCCCACAGGACGGAGCCCTTGCCCGCGCCGGTGGCGCCAGCGGTGAGGGTGGAGATCCTCAAAGGCAGCATCCAGGGCTGACCGTCTTCGGTGGTGCCCAGCTCGACGTGTTCCGTGGGAACGAGGTCACCGTCTGGCGCTTCCAGACTGAAGGATTCGGCCAGATGGTCGACGAGGGAGAAGACCAGCTCGACTCGGTTGCGTGCCGGGTCCGTGGAGACACGTACGCGCTGGGCGTCGGAGGCGGTGCGCAGGATGTCGCAGGCGTTCTCCCAGTCCTGCACCGTCTGGCCCAGGAGAAGGCCGGGGTGGGCGACCAGCAGCCCCGCTTCGTTGACGTCGAGCCCGTACAGGGGCGGAGTGACGGTGAGACCACTGCCCGCCAGACCAGGACGAGCGAGCCCCGCGGCAACCATGAGGTCCGGCCAGCGTCGGTGGAAGTGCCGCATCATCCGACGGTGCGAACGCGGGGCACGCAGGTAGCGGACGAGGGGATCGAGCTCCTCCTACGGAATCGACATGCAGAACCACGACCAGGCGACGAGCACGCCCATGGCCATGGTCGCCTTCATGAAGACGTTGAGAGCCTCCATGGTGGGGAGGAGGATCCCGACGGCCACCCAGGCCAGGGTCAACAGGACGATGCGTCCCCGACGGAACAGGGGCTCGGTCCAGACGACGACGTGTGCCGGGACCTCCTGCGTGACGAGGGTGAAGGTACGCATGGTCACGCCGCCTTGGACTCACGGGCGGTGCGGGGAGCGGCCAGTCCGGTGGCGCGCAGGGAGTATGCGACGCGGGCGCGGCCGTTGCCAGTCTCCTTGGCGTAGGGCGTCACGGTCAGCCCCTCCAAGTAGACGGGGCGGATCGGCGCGTTCGCGATGGCATCCGGCGGGACGGGCTGCACGTCGGCAGCGACCTTCAGGCGCATGGTGCGTTCACGTGCCTCGGGGTCGAAGTCCATGATGTCGACCTGCCAGACGAGCTTGCCCGTCTCCTTGTCTCGCTCCTGGACGCGGTTGTCCTTGCTCGACTTCTCGAAGTCGATGGCGGGGGTCACGTCACCCACCAGCGCCACGCCGAATGGGAAGGCATCGCTGCAGTTCACCTTGATACGTCCGCCAATGCTCATGTCAGGTCTCCTCTGTCTTTGTTGCCATGTTGTCTATGCAACATAGACTATGCACAGGGCTGACTCACATGTCAAGGCTTCGCGCGCTATGGGACTATGTGTCTATGACACCTAGCGAACCTCAGCGCCTTGGCTATCGAGAGATTGCCGCCAAGCTGCGCGACGAGATCAACCAGGGCGTCTACGCGGAGGAGCTGAAGCTTCCGACGCAGGGTGAACTGTGCGAGCGCTTTGGGGTTTCGCGCATGACAGTGTCGCACGCGCTGGCGGAGCTGCAACGGAGCAGCATCATCTACACGATCCAGGGCAAGGGCATCTTCATCACGCCGCCCAGCAGCGTTCCACCCACATCGCCCATGTCAGGTCTGGCTGAGGATCTCAACAATCCCCAGGGCAAGGTCGTCTATTGCTACTTTAACTCCTTGGCTGACGCGGACGCGACTCTCTCGCCACTTGTCATCGAGCACCCCCGGTTGGATCCGATCGAGATTCGTGTGCTGATGCCGGTCGACGCGGAGGGATTTGAGCCTCCCAAGGTTCCCGGAGCCATCATTCGTGTCCGGCACGCTGAGACGCCGTTGCAGCCGATGATCCGCTTGACGACTGGGGATGCTGTGATGTCGCTTCACCAGGACGGCGCCCTGGCATTCACAGATGAGTGCGTCTGGTTCCGGCGGGAGCCCGTGTACGTCGACACAATCCTAAAGTGGTTCGAAGACGAGTGGGCCCTGGGGGAACCTCAGGGGCGCGAGTGACGGCCGAAGCTGACCGGCAGCCCCACCAGGGCGGGTCTCGCCGCGAGTGGACCAACGACAACGGTGAGCCCGAGATCTTTCCCGGTCCGTGGTTCGCGGAAGCAGTCAACGGACTGTGCCTCGGCCATACGCATAGAGAGCAGGGGAGTGCACCAAGAACGGCCAGTGGCGAACGCGTAGACGGATCTCTCGCTGCTGAATAGACCTCTACTAGATCAAGGCCTCGCTGCGCTCGGTCGCCGCTGCGGTCCGTGTCCTTGCGCGCTGGCGCTCGCTGCGGGCCGGTTCTCACGCCGTTGGCACAGGGCGCTGTAGGCCTGCTGATGCTCACATCTGGTGCTGCTGCTCAAAGCGCCGTGTCTCCCTGCAGCCATGTTCTTGATACTTTGGTGTTTGCCTATTGGCCGTTTCTCGTGGGGCAACTGCTTACTTCAGGTCATCAATACGGGCGATCTCGCCAGTCATGAGCTTCTTTGCTCTTCGGCTGGAGCACGTGCTCAATCCGGCGCCGGGGTCCTTCGGGAATATCGTGGGCCTACTCGCGTTGAAATCTCGGAGATCTATTCCATTCGCGACTTGGAGAAATAGCGCCAGTTCTCGGCTTGGATGCCCTTGGAGTAGGGCTCTGCCGATGTAGTGGCCAGATCTTGACTCCGTGAGACGTTGTTCAATGAATTGCCGGACAGAATGCGCCAGGTTGACGCAGTTCTCTAGATCTCGCAAAGAGATCTCTGCGGCGGCGTGGATGGCTTGATTTCGCGTCGACCAAATAACGCCAAATTTGTTCTCAATAGTTTCACGCCAGAGGTGTGCCGAGCCGCCCAGGTGGTGTTGCAGGTAAGTGAGGACGAGAGAAGCGTTCACGTGCTTCGCCTCCTCGAGGATTTCCGTCCGTGAGAACCCATGCTCAATAAGAACAATTTCAAGTTGGAACCACAGGTACTGCTCAAGGCTTGCCTCCAGCGAAACCACGGCTTCGGCCCACTCGCCCCTGTTTCGGTGGCGCTCGAATCTATTCCTCCACACGCTAACGCGCCGAAGGTGGTCAGAGGCAAAGTCCAACGCGGGTGGCTCTTGGCCGCAGGATGGATACCAGTCGGGAGAGGGGGAGTGAACTCCCCAAGCGCCGAGTGGCGGTAAGGGAACTAATGGGAAGTGCACCAAGTCTCCCTTCCAGTCGATGACCTCAATAATCCCGCATCCCACGAGATCTCCGGCGCATAGAGGCCCCACGGAAATCCCATCGGCCTCGTCGGGTGGATTCGATTCCAGGGCCGCTTGGAGTAGCTCGCTCCCCATTCTCAGCAAGAGGTCTTCTAGGTCATGCAGAGCGCTATGGGACACCCAACGTCGGCTCTGATCATCTATGCCAATCAACTCCGATATGTCGATTTCAGTGACTTGCAGGTGGATGGCACACGCGGGCAATTGGAAGGGTCTGGACAGTGGGTGGATGATATCGTGATCGTTCGCTGGGTCGTACGGTGACAGGACCTCGGGAAGTGCCGATAGCGTTGGCTCGCCTCTGGTGGGGTGTATCGACTCGACGATCCCGTCGCCCGAGATCTGATACTCATTGAATCGACCTGAAATCAGACGCGTGAAAGTGTCCTGCCGTTTTCCGAGACTGAAGGGTACCGCAAAGCTCGCGCGAAGTGGGCTGCAGCCATCCCAGGCATAGAAACTTCTCCATGACTCCGCAGTTTCTGCTGGGGTCGGATCGTTTGTATCCCCAGATGATATTTGATCACTTGACAACTGATCTAATGACTGCCACTTGCGGGCGAAAAATATGTCCCACAGCCATGAAAGTGGGTCTATGGTGGGGGTGGGGTGAATTCTCGCGAAGAGGGAATTGGGTAAGCGTGACTTCATTGACGGAACCAACCATTGGAGCTGAAGTTGTGGGTCTTTGCAGGGGCTGCGGCGCTGCGCATGACGTCTGTGGACGTTCGGTGCGGTGGAGAATTCCTGCAGGGCCTATCGGCGGGGGATCTGGCGGAGATCGGCGATTCGCGTGAGGTCTTCGCGGAAAATGTCAAGTGTGGCTAGGGTGTACAGGCCATCGATTTCTTGGGAATCCCACAGATTCCAAATGCGCTTGAGATCGGCCTGGCGACTCTTCCATCCAATCCCGTCTACTACGGCCATTGTGATCTGATTTCCGGTTCGGGCGTCCGCCATTTCCTCGATCTCTCGAACGGCGTCCGTCAGTTTCGAACCTGTGGAGTCGAACCCCTTGGCGGCCACCGCGACAATGCATCCCCGTCCTCCTGAGGGGATTGCGATGTCCGCAGGTGCCGTCTTGCCGGATCTCCCTTCAAAGCGAGTTCTAAGCTCGTAGGGTAGTCCCAAGTCATCTGCGATTCTTTCGAGTTCATCTTCGATCTTTCGGCCACTCCTTCCTGCGCTGGTGGCTGTTACTCGTGTTCCAGCCCGAGCAACGAGAATGTCACCAAAGTCATAGGATTCGTGGATCTGCGTGCACAGCAGGCGGATGAGGTCGGTTTCTTGATCCAACTTGCTTACCAGGGCCGCTGGGGTATCGACCGCTGCCTTGTTCCAGCTGGAGGTCCCGAACCAGTCCTTCAGCTGATTCTTGAACTTCTCCCGACTGAGCCCTGCCGCGAGTGCTAGGACGTAGGTGTCTTTGGGGTTGGCCAAGACCCAAGCTGTGATCGTCTCCGCTGTGATGGCCGGCAGTTCGCGAAGAGATCGAAATGATTGCCGAATCGCCTCGGCATCGGGCGTAGAGTTCGTCGGATCGATGTGGGCGGTGAGCCGCCCAAGCGACGCCAAGTAGTCAGGGAAACTGATCGCAGCAGGCACAGCCATACTCTTGCATACCTGCAGCTATGGCGCGACGATGATGAACTCCTGCACCTGACGGCGCCTGGCAGCAGCATGTGTGCCGAAGTGATAACGGTGGTGCATCTTGATCAGCTCGGGTGACTCGCCCCTGCTCTCCTTGACTACGTCGAGGAGCCGAGGTAGTTCAGGCACGGCGTTCGACCCGTAAGACAGAACGACGGATGATGCCCTGAAGCGGTCGAGCAGAGTGGAGAGGGCAGCCTCGATTGTCTTGCGGGAGCCGAAGGCGGTTGGGCGCTTCGGAAGTTTGCGTGTCTTGGTGGACTCCATTACTTGAGCGGTCCCGCTGCTCCAGTAGTTGGCGAGGCCGTCCAAGAACCAGTAGCGCTTTAGGTAGTCGGCGTCATCCCGCGGTGGAGCGTACGGAGGATCCAGGTAGACCAGGTCCATGCCGGTAGGGGCTGAGTGTGCGTCCGCCTGCAGTGCCGTGCATTCGGAACCGGTGAAGACAGCGGCATTCCAAGCCGCTGCAGCAGATCGCACTTGCTCCGCCAGAGGTTGGTGCAGCTGTGCACGTCCGTCGTCGTAACGGAGACCCGTCACTGTGAAGACTCCACGTGGCTGCTTCCTGGCCGCAGCCAGCACGAGGGCCGCGATGGCGAGATCCTTGGTCGAGCCTTCCAGCCGGTCGATCTTGGACCAGGCGGCGTCGAGGTAGCGCAGATCGTCTTCGGTGAAGAAGCGGTCAGCATACGTCCGTGAGATGAAGTCACGCCCGTCCAGGTTGTCGCTCGAGGTGAAGTAGTCAAGGAAGTCGGCCGAGAGTCGATCACTTTGGTTGACACAGGCGGCCCGCGCTAAGGCGACAGGGAAGTCGAGATAGTCGGACGACGTGACCTGGTATCCCAACGACTTGAGCAGGTAGGACACAACGCCGGACCCGGCAAAGGGGTCGAGGGCTGTTGTGCCGCCTAGCTGAGAGAAGACGTCGGCAAGGGTGGGCAGGATGCGGTACTTCGAGCCCATGTAGCGCAGGTGTGGGTAGGCGGCGGCCTGTTGAAGGGCAGCGGTGTAGGTTGCCTGCAGAAGGGGGGCTTGGGACATGTCTCCTCGTCTCCGGTTGGGTCCACCATACGGTGGAAGGGCGCTCAGGTGCGCATCGACGATCATGGCTCAGCGGTGTTGTCTAGGGTGTTGTCCGATGGGGCTTCAGTGTCTTCCGCCTCTCGATGGTGCAGCCAAGGTGGCAGCCAACTGGGCGTCCGTGAGAGGATTCCCGTGGACGCTGGAGGACCTCAGTGATGCTGGGAGGCGATCTACCAGCCCCGCCCGATCGTTCTCGTAATGCGCAGGTCGGGAGGTCAACTCTCCCGGGCGTCACTGAACGTCTTAAGTGCAAGGGATTTCCAGAATCATTGGAGCCCCTTGTTCCATCTGGCCGGCACTCGGTCAGCTCTCGCGTCCGGCTCCCGGCGCCACCCGCGCTGGGGCGCGACCCTGGTTGACGAGCCAGAGAAACACGATACCCCGCTGAGGGTGGGGTATCGGTGGGTGCGGGAGGCTCAAGGGCGTCCTGCATTCAGGAGTATGCCATGCTCCAAGCAACGCGCCCCTATCGCGCTGACTGCGTTCGCCGCTCGAGGTACTCCGTGGCATCGGGCAGGGGCGTTTCATCGCTGAGCCTGTTGATATGGGGCGAGTTCGCTGCCGGTGCCTCGACGGCCAACGGCCAGTCATCCTGCAGCATCCGCTGCACTTCCGCGACGCTCCGGAGTCCCTGTTTGCGCAGGATGTCGATGATGTCCCCGCCAGTGATGAAGACCACCGGATGCCCGTCGGCGCGCACTTCTTGGTAGGTCTGCCTGTCGATGTGAGACGTCGTGACGAGCACGCCGAAGTCACGGTGCTTCAGGCGCGAAATCAGGCGAGCGACTTCGCGCACGCCGACGCTGTTGCGGCCGGGTGCGTAGCACTTGGCTTCCAGAGCGAAGGAAATCTCGATTGGATCCGTGGTCGGTCCGATCCGGTACGTGCCCAGCGCGTCCCGCCCTCCATCCCGAGAAGCCCTCGTCACGTCAACTGCGGTTACGGATGGATCCTGGAGCGTCCACAAGTGGGCCGCGAAGTGTTCGAACTCGGTCGGGCGAGGACTGAAGTGTCCATGAATCAGCTCAAGCATGGCTTGCTCGTCCGGGCGCTGTGGGAGTTGCTCGTCCTTGGACCGGACCTGCAATGTGCGAGGCGCAGCCAAGGGTGAGTAGATGCGCCCCTGTACCCAGCGTCGCCACGCCGGTGGACAAGCTTCACGTGCACGGCCGGCAGCGATGTTGTCGAGCCAGTCGCGCTCGATCGTCGCCACGTCGAGAACGGTGAAGTGGGCGTGGTAGTTCTGGAAGCGCTTGCGCTGCGTGGTTCGCCACACCGCCACAAGCTCCTCCTCTTGGCTCAGGCCCTTGAAGCCCGGAACCAGTAGCCCGCGAAAGCGCACGTCGCGCCCGGTGCCGACCTTCTCGAACAGGAAGATGGGCGGAACCGTTGCCCTGGATTCAGGGCTCTCGTGTGACGCCTCGAAGATGTTGCGCAGCAGCAGGTTGCCCTTGCGCCGGGTGTCGTGCAGCTCATGCCCGGCCGTGCGGTTGTCGCCGTAATAGGTGAACTGGCCAGTCTCCGGATCCAACCGATCGGGCCAGTCGGTCTCTCCGCCCGAGGTGTAGAGCACGATGACCCTCACGTCATTGCGCATAGGGCTGCCCTTGTAACGAAAACCGCCCTGGTTGCCGACGGGCAGGATCTTGCCGATTGGGTCGTCTCCGGCATGGCCTGCGGTGCCGCCTTCATAGATGGCATCAATGACCAAGGGGCAGGTCGACAGTTCGTCGTGGCTGAACCTGCGATCCTCGGTGGGCGGCATGGCAGCCATCCTGCCAAGGGACGGTCCCGCGCGGGGGAGGGCCGATCGTGTCACCTCCGGACTACTTGCCCACCCGCCCCACGAACTCCACCAGCTCGGCGACCACCTCGTCACGGCTCTCCGGCTCGTTGTGCACCTCGTGCCGCAGACCGCTCCAGACGCGTGTGCGCACGTCGTCGTGGCCGGTGGCGCGCAGGCGATTGGCCACGTGGTAGGCGCCTTCGCCGTAGTTGGCGACGGGGTCCTGGTCGCCGGCCAGGATCAGCACGGGCAGGTCGGCGGGCAGCTGCTCGTAGAAGCTGTCGGCATTGGCCTGGTCGTAGAGGGCGACGAATCCCTGCAGGAAGCGGCTGCTCAGGGGAGCGCCGAAGTTGTTGAAGGGGTCGCGGCCGTGGTCGGCCACCACGTCGACATCCTTGGCCACCCACGCCGTCGGGCCGGCATCCTCACCGAAGCGCTCGACGAAACCGTCGAAGAGCTGCCCCACCAGGTCGTCGGGGGCAGGCTCGGCAGCACCATCACCTGCAGCCAGGGACTGCAGGCGGGCCCGGTCGACCACCGATTCGATGCCGCGCATTTGCGCCGCCACACCACACAGCGCCAAGCCGTCCAGTGCCGACCCCTCGCGGGTCGCCATCACCCGCGCGATCATCGAGCCCCAGCTGTGGCCGAAGAGCACATAGGGCAGCTCCGGGTAGAGCTCGCGGGCCTTGGCCTGCAGGGTCAGCTCGTCGGCCACCACCACGGCAGCGGCGTCATCGCCGGCGTCGGCCCAGATGCCCTCGCGCATCGCGGTGCGGCCGTGCCCTGCATGGTCATCGGCCACCACGACGAGACCGGCATCCACCAGCGCAGAGACCAAGCGGTGGTAGCGACGGGCGTGTTCGCCCAGCCCGTGCACCAGCTGCACCACCGCGCGGGGCGTGCCCACCGGTGACCACACCCACGCCTGGATCTGGTCGCGTCCGTTGTGCGAGGTGAACTCGATCTCCTGCAGGGCCATGCCGACCTCCTCGTCAAAGCGCCGCCGGGGTGCGGCGCATGACCCGATGCTATTCGTCGCGACGATCCTGGGCCAGGCGGGTCTCTGGGGATCAGTGATCATGCCCCATTGATTCATCTCATAGATGGAGGATATCTTCCATCTATGAGAACAAAGGCGCCGGCGTTGTTCCCGGTCTTTCGTAGCGGAGCGGTGGCAAGGATCCTCGCGTTGTTGTGCCTGCACCCCACGGAGCAGTACTCACTGGCCGATATCAGCCGCCTCACCGACGTGCCTTCGGGGACGGTCCATCGAGAGGTGAGCAGGCTGGTCGGAGCTGACATCCTGGACGAGACGTATGTCGGGCGTACGCGCCTCGTGCGCATGAACCGCGACCACCCCGCCGCCGATCCGCTCACGCGACTGGTCGAAGTGGTCTTGGGTCCCGCCACCATCATCGGGGAGGAGTTCTCCCAGATTTCCGGCGCGGTGAAGGTGCTCATCTTCGGGTCCTGGGCTGCTCGCCATCACGGCGAGGCAGGGCACCAGCCGCATGATGTCGACGTGCTGGTGGTGGGGGATGTGCGGCGAACCGAGATGTACAAGGCTGCTGACCGGAGTCAGGATCGGTTGGGCATCGACGTCAATCCGACGATGCGGTCCCTGGCCGAGTGGGAGGATGGCAGCGATCGACTGGTCAGCGAGATCAAGGCACGGCCTTGGCTCGACGTCACCCCGGCGCTGGAGGAGACATGAGCAAGCGATGGCCCAAAGGGGCTGCCGTCATCGAACAGCTGGTGGAGGCACGTTCGCTGGAGCGGCTCCAGCGGGGAGCTTCGGACGGCTCGCTGCAGCTGGACCGTGCCCGCCGTACCTTGGCTGCGGCGCGCGCAGTTGTCACGATCGATCCAGACACCGCCTATGCCAATGCCTATGATGCGGCTCGCATGGCCGGAACTGCCCTTCTCGTCCACCAAGGGCTGCGCCCCACCCAGTCCGGCGGTCACCGGGCCGTCGAAGAAGCGCTCCGAGCCCAGTTCTCGCCGGGATTCCAGGAGTTCAGCACGCTGCGTCGCCGACGCCATGAGATCGAATACCCCTCCAGTACCTTCAGCCAGACAAGTGAGGCCGAGGCGAGCGAGGCCGTCGAGCTTGCGGCCGGGTACATCGAGAAGGCGGGCCTTCTGATGGAACAGATCGGCCTGTTCTGGTGACCTCGCCCGCCCGGCGATCACTGCACCCGCACTGTTCGTCGAGGATCGATGACCTCGCCGCCGTGGCACACGCCACAGCCCAGCGCTTCGACGAGCATCCGCCGGTGCTGCTGCCACATCATGAAGGCCACGCGGGACTGGCTCGTCCACGGCCCGCCGCGGGGCACGCAGAAGTCATCGAGCCCTGCCCGCAGCGGGCATCCCAGCGTGGCCTCGCGCACCACGACGGCCGCGCGTGGCAACCAGTCCAGGCGTCCGTCGCCCGAGCAGACCCGCAGGCCGTTCGGGCACACCTGCAGCCAGACCTGCAGCCCGAGCGCCTCGGCCAGCTCGCGCATCCGCTCGTCGCCTAGCCCGTGGACCATGACGCCCGGTTTCGCCCAGTCCAGCGACGGGGCCCAGCGGGCCGCGCGGTTCCACTGGATTCCCTGAGCGGTCAGGGTTTCCAGGGCGTCCGGTCCGGGGAAGATGATGTGGGTGCCCACGATGGATTCCAGCAGTGCGGGGCTGCCCTCGGCAGGCTGGACGGCCGCAGCCACGGCATGGCGGGGGAGCAGGTCGACCACGGCACCCGTCGGGAGCCACAGCCGCAGGTTCGCCAGACGATAGGACTCGACGAGCGCCGGACGCGGCGCCAGCTGGGGCTGACCGTCCTCGTCGAACAGGAAACCGACGGACGTCTGGTCGGCAGGAAGGGGCCGCGGGAAGGGCGGCAGGGGACGATTCATGCGAACTCCTCGCTCCGGGCCTCGAAGCGAGGCCGCTTTGCCCAGCGCGGCGGGAGTGCCGGCTGGCCGGGTCTTCCCTGGAAAGCACCGGAGCGGCTCCGGTTGCTGCGCGACCACTCCAGAGGGTTGGCGTCGCGACTCGTGACCTGCAGCCATGGTGGCACCCACCTGCCCGTGGATGCCACCGGATTTGGGAAGTCATCAGGGGCGGCCGTCACCCCGGGAACCTCGGGGTTTGGCTCAGGACCCCAGCAGCCCAGCTCAGGACCCCAGCTCGAGCACCAGCCGATCAGTCGCCTCCACCAACCGGGCCGAGCGCAGGTCTGGCAGCAGCACGTCGACGCTGGCCGGGTCCAGCTCGTCGCCCACGCCCACCACCAGACCGATGCCGGCGGCCCGGGCAGCCGCCACCCCGGCGGCGGCATCCTCGAAGACGGCCAGGCGGGACGGGTCCATGCCCAGCACCTCGGCCCCACGACGGTAGGGCTCGGGGTCGGGCTTGCCACGCGTCACGTCGTCGGCGCTCACCACATGGCGCGGAGCATGACCGGCGGCAGCCAGACGGGCCTCGGCGAGCGGGCGCCCGGCCGAGGTGACCACCGCCCACCGCTCGACGGGAAGGCTTGCGGTGAGCTCAACGGCGCCGGGCATCGCCCGCGTCCGGTCGGCGCAGGCCAGCTCGCCGGCATCCAGTTCGCGATAGGCGCGCTCCACGTCCCCGGGCGCAACCAGGCCGGCGATGATGTCGCGCACGGGCGTGCCGTGGGGGAAGTCGACGGTGGGGTCATGGGGGAGTTCCCACCGGCGCCCCCAGTCTTGCCAAACCTCCATCGCGGCGGCCAGCGAATCCACCAGCACCCCGTCATTGTCGAAGAGGATGCCGTCCACGATGTGCCTGCTCATGCCAGCAGCCTATGGGGCTTCCGAATCGCGTTGTCCCGGTCGGGCCGCCCTCACCCACGCATCGCCTCGACACCCCGGAACCACTACGCCCAGCGTGAATCGAGCTGACTGGCGCGCGCCCGCTGTGGAAGCATCAACCCAACGCCACAGCGTTCGACACCAGCAGGGTCCGACACCAGCAGGGTCCGACACCACGGGCACAGCACCTAGGAGTGACATGAGCAGCGACGACATCCGCGACGAGCGCCTGAGCCACGACGACCGCATCGTCCACGAGGAGGTCGAGGCCCGCGACGACCGACTGGCCGGCGCCGTCGACCACGACAGCTCCCACCTCCACGATCGCGCCGAGGTGGTCCACGTCGGCGAGCTCGACGCCAGGGGGATCACCCTGCACGGCGAGCGACTCGTCGCAGAAGTGCACCCCCACGAGTGGGCGCGGGTGAAGGTGACCCGCCGCGTCGTCACGGAGGAGCGCACCATCACCGTGCCGGTGCGCCGCGAGGAACTGGTCATCGAGTACCCCGATGCCGTCCCGCAGGGCCACCCGAACACCATCAAGGGCTCCACCGACACCGTCGGCAGCCGCGTCGCCGAGACCTACGTGCTGCACCAGGAGGTGCCGCGCGTCGAGGTCGACACCGTGCCCTACGAGAAGGTGGAGTTGATGGTCGACACCCAGCGTTCGGTGGTCAGCTTCGACGGCACCGTCGCCCGTGAGCGCCTCGAGGTCGACGAGGACATGGCCGTCGAGCGCACCGACCTGCCGCGCGCCTGAGCCCAGCACGCCTGGCCCCATCACCCGGCCCAGCCCGGCACCATCGGCCCACCGACCCATCCTTCGGGAGCGGTGGGCCGAGCCCGTTGCAGCACCAGATCCCCGCCCCGGATGCCTAGACTCCGGCGCATGAGTACCGCCGCCACCGCCCCGCTGCCACAGTTCCGGCAGCCCTGGTGGCGACGGGTGCTGTCCCACACCTGGCGGATCGGGCTGTGCTACCTCCTCGGAGCCATCACCTGGCTGTACAGCTGGGAGACGGCCCGCGGACTGCCGGCGCCCAACATCACCCACCTGTTCATGGCCACCGATGTCGCACTGATGCTGCTGGTGACCCCCCTCATCGTCCTGCGGCACTCCCGCACCCGTCTGGTGATGGGTATCCTGCTGGCCGCCTACTGCCTGAGTTTCTCGCTGGGTCCGGCGCTGGCGGTGGGCATCCTCGCGATCGGCGCCCGTCGGCGCTGGATCGAAGTGATCCTCGTCGGGGCAGGCTCGATGGTGGCCGGGGTGGTCTCGGACCTGGTGCTGGGCCCCCATGCCGACGACGGGACGCCGCTGCTGCTCGGCTCGGTCTCGGACGTGGTGCTGCTGTTCACCTTCGAGCTGCTCTTCGTCGTCATCCTCACCGCGATCGGCTGGAACAGGGGAGCGCGGGCCGAGCTGGTCGCCTCCTGGCGCACCGCCGCCGAGCTGGCCCGGCGCGAGCAGAGCGCCCGCGTCGCCCAGGCGCAGACCGCCGAGCGGGCCCGCATCGCCCGCGAGATGCACGACGTGCTCGCCCACAAGATCAGCCTGATCAGCCTCCACGCCGGGGTGCTGGAGATCAAGGACGACCTGACCCCCCAGGAGACCCGGCAGACCGCCGCGACGATCCGCGAGGCCAGCCACCAGGCCCTGGAGGAGCTGCGCGAGGTGCTGGGCGTGCTGCGCACCGAGCAGCACGAGGCGATCAGCCCACCCCAGCCCTCGCTGCTCGACGTCCCCACCCTGGTGGCCGCGGAGGAGTCGGCCGGGGCCAGCATCACCCTGCAGGTGCCCGACGAGTTCTGGCCCCGGGCCGGGGAGATCGGCCCCGCCACGGCCCGCCACGCGCACCGCATCATCCAGGAGGCGCTGACCAATGCCCGCAAGCACGCCAGCAGCCTGCCGGTGACGGTGCAGCTGGACGGCGATCCCGATCGCGGACTGCTGATCAGCATCAGCAATCCGCTCGGCAACACGCCCAGCACCGTCCCCGGCGCGCAGATGGGCCTGGCCGGGCTGCGGGAACGGGCCGCCCTGGCCGGCGGTGAACTCCAGGCGACGCGCACCGACACCGACTTCGTGGTCCGCGCGCACCTGCCGTGGAATGCCAAGATGGGGTCATGACCGAGTCATCCACCAGCTCGACCCGACCCTTGCGCGTCATCATCGTCGACGACGACCCACTGGTGCGTGCGGGTCTGCGGCTGATGCTGCGCGGTCCCCGGATCGACGTTGTCGCCGAGCACGACGACGGACTGGGGGCCGCCGAGCTCGTCGCCAGGGAACAGGCCGACGTGGTGCTGATGGACATCCGGATGCCGCGGATGGACGGCATCGAGGCCACCCGCAAGGTGCTGGCCGCCCGTCCCGCGGCGCGGGTGCTGGTGCTGACCACCTTCGACGCCGACGAGCTGGTCGTCGAGGCCATCCGGGCCGGTGCTGCCGGCTTCGTCCTCAAGGACACCCCGCCCGACAAGATCATCGACGCGGTGCTGTCGGTCGCCGCGGGAGACCCTGCCCTGTCACCGACGGTGCTCTCCCAAGTGATGGACCGGGCCGCCGGCACCGGCCGCGACAACGGCCAGGCCCGTGACGCCCGCCGTCGCCTCGAGGCGCTCACCGCCCGGGAGCGTGAGGTGGCCGATGCGCTGGCCGACGGCCTGGCCAATGCCGAGATCGCCGCCCAGATGAAGCTTTCGCTGCCGACGGTCAAGGCCCACGTCTCCAGCATCCTGGCCAAGCTGGGTGCCGAGAACCGGGTGCAGGCCGCGCTGGTGGTGCACGACGCCCTGCGCTGACGCCCGCCCGACCGGGTCCGGCCCAGAGGGGCAGCCCAGACGGCTCCTGGCTGGCCCAGACGGCTCCTGGCTAGCCCAGACGGGACAGGTCGGCGGCACCGATCAGGCCCGCGTCATTGCCCAGGCTCGCCACCTCGACCCGCGGCTCCGGCCGGTGCTTGCGGGCCGTCAGTGACTGGCGGAAGGCGCGCTGGGCCGGGGCGCGCAGCAGGTCTCCCGCCTCGCTCACCCCGCCGGCCAGCACGAAGACCTCCGGGTCGAGCACGGCAGCCAGCACGGCCATGCCGCGCCCGATCCAGGTGCCCAGGGTGGTGAAGCAGTCCAGGGCGGCGACATCCCCCTCCTGCGCGGCCTGGGTGACGTGCAGGCCGGTGATCTCGCGCGGGTCGTCGTCGGCCAGCTCCAGCAGCCGCGCCCCCAGCCGTGCGTCCAGCCCGGCCAGTTCGCGGGCCTCCATCACCAGGGCACTGCCCGAGCCGTAGCGCTCCCAGCAGCCGCGCAGCCCACAGCCGCAACGCCGGCCGTCGGGGCGGATGATGAAGTGGCCCAGCTCCCCGGCGAAACCATTGGCGCCGCGCACCAGGCGGTCGTCGGTGATGATCGCGCCGCCGATGCCGGTGCCGATGGTCAGCACCAGCGCCGAGCGGGCATCGCGGGCGGCACCGAAGCGGCTCTCGGCCCAGCCGGCGGCATTGGCGTCGTTCTCCACCACGGTGGGAAGTCCGGTGGCCTGCTGCACCAGGTCCTGCAGCGGTTCGTCGCGCCAGGCCAGGTTGGGGGCGAAGATGACGCGGCTGCGGTCCTGGTCGACGAAGCCGGCGGCGCCGATGCCGATGGTGGTGGCGCCGTGCTCGTCGGCCAGTGAGCGGGCCATCGTGGAGATGACGCGGGCGATCTGGGCCGGGTCCCCGGCGGGGGTGGGTTCGCGCAGCTGGGCGACGATGCGGCCCTGCTCGTCCACGACCCCGGCAGCGATCTTGGTCCCGCCGACGTCGACGCCGATGGCCAGTGACATGGTGCTAGCTCCCTCGCTTGGTGCCCGGCAACCCCGGACGCGTCCAGCCTAGTGGAAGGGCATCGGCAGGCTCAGCCCAGCTGCCAGCCCGGATCGCCCGGCAGCACCAGCCCGGTCTGGCGACGGGCCTGCTCGTGCACCCGCAGCACCTCCAGGGTGGTGCGCTGGAAGGCTTCGGCCAGTTGGGGGTGCTCCACCATGCGGGCGAAATCGGCCAGCACGTGTGCCTGCTGCGACAGGCGCTTGTCCACCTCCAGCTCGACCACCTCGGCGCCGCGGTGCAGCCAGAGGTGGTGCGGGTCGTCGACCCGGTCGAGCACCAGCGACGCATCCTCGCCGGCAACCACGCTGGGCGCGGGATTGCTGGAGACCTTGGAGGCGGTGATGGTGCTGGTGAAGCCGTCGTGCTCGTTGAGCAGGGTGGTGGCGCCGTCGATCCCGTTCGACAGGGCGACGCTGGAGGCCTGCACCCGGCTCGGCGCCCCCAGCAGGTGCACCAGCACCGAGGTGCAGTAGACGCCCAGGTCCATCAGGGCACCGGCACCCATCTCGGGACGGAAGATGTTCTCCACCACCCCGGCCAGGTAGTTGTCATAGCGCCGCGAACGCTGCGCCAGGTGCAGCTCCACCTGGCGGATCGGGCCCAGCTCGTCGAGGTGGCCGGTGATCGTCTGCCAGACCGGCTCGTGGAGGGCCCGCACCGATTCCAGCAGCACCAGGCCGCGCGCGTGCGCCAGCTCCACCAACTCGCCCCACTGCCCGGAGGTGACACAGGCCGACTTCTCCATCAGCACGTGCTTGCCGGCCTCCAGCAGGGTGCGCGCCTGCTGGTGGTGCAGCGCATTGGGGCTGGCGACGTAGACGGCATCGACGTCCCCGGCCGCGGTCAGCTCGTCGATCCCCTCCACGGCGCGGGCCCCCTGGGGCGAGCCCAGCAGCTCCGCCCTGGCCCGGTCGCGGGAACAGGCCACCGTCCAGCTGACCCCCTCGGCCTGCTCCACGCCCGTGCCGAAGAGCTCCACGATGGAACTGGTGCCGATGCTGCCGAAACGGATCATGGTGCCTCCCGTGGTGCGCACCCGGCCACGGTGGCGGGGTGTGGCCGGGGCTCGCATCCACTCCTGGACGAGACTTCCCGTGCCCGCGGCGCCTGTCCTAGCCTAGGGCGAGCGGGCCTGTCGGGGGTGACGCGAGCGACGCGTCGCCAGGACGCGGAAAGGCAGGACGCCATGGCCCACGGGAACGGTCCACGCAGCACGAGGGCCCCGCGCACGGTGCGGCTCATGCTCCAGGTGCTGGAGCGCACCGCCCCGGCCCGGGCCGCCGTGCTCGCCGAGAAGCTGTGGTTCGCCGTCCCGCCGCTGGCCCCCACCTCCCGCGCCGCCCGCGTCACCCCCTCCGGAGGCGCCCCCTTCTTCCTGATGAGCGGCAGCAGCGAGATCAGCGGCCAGTCCTTCGGCCCCGAGAAGGGACCGCTGGCCCTGCTCGTGCACGGCTGGGGCGGCCACTGGCAGCAGCTGGCGGCCCACATCCCCGCACTGGTCGAGGCCGGCTACCGGGTGGTGACCTGGGACGCCCCCAGCCACGGCCGCTCCACCCACTCCCACCTCGGCCAGGGGCACAGCTCGGTGCTCGAGCTCACCCAGGCCCTGGTCGACGTCGTGGACCAGATGGGCACCCCCTCGCTGGTGCTGGCCCACTCCATCGGCGCCATGGCCACCCTACGGGCGATGCGGCAGCGCGACCTGGGCGGGCAGTTCGTCTTCTTCGCCCCCGATGTGCGGCTCGAACCCGCCCTGGACTGGTTCGCCGGTGCCGTCGGCATGGGCCCGCGCACCCGCGAGCTGATGACCGGCAAGGTCCTCGACGACCTGGGCCTCGACCTCGCCGGCTTCGACATGACCCGCGACGTGCGCCGCCTGGCCGAGCAGGACATGCTGCCCGGTCTGCTGGTGGTGCACGACCTCCTCGACCCCGATTCGCCCTTCGCCGAGGGGGAGCGGCTGTGCGAGCTGTGGCCCGGCGCCGAGCTGGTGCGCACCGAGGGCCTGGGGCATCGCGCCGTCATCTGGGACAAGGAGGTGGTGCAGAAGGTGGCCGAGCACATCGCCGCCCTGCCCGAACCGCGCCCCCGGGGCCCGCGCGGCCTGGGCTGACCATGCGGCCTGGGCTGATCATCGGCCGTCACGGCACACGGCCCACCCGGCGCCGGCCGGGCGGGGTTAGGCTCGGGGCATGGCATGCACGAAGAAGTCCCCCTGCCCCTGTTCCCGACTCACCGGCTCGACGAGCTGCCCCTGCCGCTCGGTGCCCAGCGCTGCCACGAGCGCCTTTGGCCTGGTCGGCGGCTTCGCCGTCGCCCGCTACACGAAGAATCGTCCGCTCGGCGGCGCCGTGCTGGCTGCCGCCGGCGTCTGCTCCGGCCTGAAGTGGAAGCAGCAGGGCGCCCCCACCACGGCCGCCCTCAGCGCCCTCTACCTGGCGGCCTTCGGCGGCTCCCACCCGCTGGCCAAGAAGATCGGCGCCTGGCCGAGCGTCTTCAGCGTCGCCGCCGTGACCGCCGCCGCCAGCTGGGCTCTGGTCGACCGCAAGGCCTGAGTCCGGCCGTCGCCGCGATCGCGCGACTCACGGAAAATCGGTTGCCGCCCCTTGTGTGCCCGTCGCAGACTGGTGCCACACAAGGAAGGAGGTGGTCCTGACCGATGAATGACCAAGGGACATGTGAGGTGGCTCGCGCCTGAGCGAGCCCGACCGGCAACGGGACGCGTGGCAATCCACACGAGCCACCGGAACCCGCGGGGCCAGGCCGTCGTCCAGCCTGGGGCACGAATGGTGCACCCCGCGGGTTTCTCCATGCCCGGGCGGCGGAGCCTGCGCCCCCCATCCACAAACCACATCGTGGAGAGCCCTCACTGCACATGCCGCAGTGAGGGCTGCTGTGGATGTTGTTTCTGGACGGGGCCCCCGGGACAAACCGCAGGGCTGGCGCACCAGAGCCCGAAATCCCCGGCTCAGACCCCCGAAAGGTCCAACACGGCGGCGCGCAGCACGTCCAGACCGAGCCCGCCCAGGTGCAGGGCCGTGCGGTGGAAGTCCTTCAGGTCGAAGTCCTCACCGCGGGCGGCCTTCACCTCCTCGCGCAGCTCCAGCCACAGCCGCTCGCCCACCTTGTAGCTGGGTGCCTGGCCCGGCCAGCCCGCATAGCGGCTCAGCTCGAAGTCACAGCTGCCCTCGTCCATCAGGATGTGGTGCTTGAAGTAGCGCTCCATCTTGTCGAAGTCCCAGCGGCCGCCGCCCACCAGTTCCGGGGCCTCGAAGCCGGGCTCGTCGGCGCAGTGCAGGCCGATGTCGACCACCACGCGCACCGCCCGCAGCATCTGGGCATCCAGCAGGCCCATGAAGTCGCCCGGATCGTCCAGGAAGCCCAGGTCGGCCATCAGCCACTCCGAGTACAGCGCCCAGCCCTCGCCATGGCCGGACACCCAGCAGCCGTGACGGCGCCACGAGTTGAGCATCGCGCTGTTGAAGGAGGTCTGGCCGATCTGCAGGTGGTGGCCCGGGATGCCCTCGTGGTGCACCGTGGTGAGCTCACGCCAGGTGGTGAAGACCTCCACCCCGCTGGGCACCGACCACCACATGCGCCCGGGGCGGGAGAAGTCCTCGCTCGGGCCGGTGTAGTAGATGCCGCCGTCGCGGGTGGGGGCGATGCAGCACTCGATGCGGCGCATCGGCTCGGGGATGTCGAAGTGGGCGTCCATCGCCTCCACCGCGGCATCGGCACGCTGCTGCATCCAGCGCTGCAGCTCCTCGGTGCCGTGCAGCCGGTAGCGCTCGTCGGCATCCAGCAGCTCGACGGCCTCGCGCACACTGGCGCCCGGACGGATCCGCTCGGCGGTGGCCTGCTCCAGCTCCAGGATGCGCTGCACCTCCGCCAGTCCCCAGCGGTAGGTCTCCTGCAGGTCCACCTGCGTTCCGAGGAAGTTCTGCGAGCACAGGCGGTAGCGTTCGATGCCCACCCCGTCCTGCTCGATGGCCAGCGGGGCGAACTCACGGCGAAGACGCTCCGCCGCCTGACGGAAGCCGCGCCGGGCCACCTCGATCGAGCGGGCCACGTCGCTGGCCACCTCGTCGGTCTGGCCGGCGGTGCGGGCGCGCAGCTGGTCCAGGAAGTCACCCTCGGCGGTCCACTGCTCCACGGCCGTGGCCAGCCCCTCCACCTGGCGGCGGGCGGGGCGGATGCCCATCTCGACGGCCAGGTGCTGCGAGATGAACCAGGTGACCACCGCGGTGGGCACTGCGCGCAGGCGGGCGGCGATGTCGTGCCAGTGCTCCGGGGTCTGGGTCGGCATCAGGTCGAAGCCCTCGCGGATGGCGTGCAGGCCCGAGGTGATCGTGTTGATGCTGGCCAGGTCGTGGCCGCGCTCGTGCCTGGCGATGGCCAGGCCCAGCCGCTCGCGCATCGCAGCGACGGTGACCTTGTCGGTGACGTCGACGCACTCGGCCTGCGCCAGGCGCGCCAGCGTCTCCCGGTTCAGCTCGTCGAGGGCCCCCATCCCGGCGGGGGAGAAGTCGTCCAGCTCGTCCTGCCGCTGCGGGCGGCCCAGCGCGGTCAGCGCCAGCGGGCTGAGCTGCACCGAGCGTTCGAAGTGGTCGTCGGCGATCTCGTCGATGGCGGTGCGGGGGCGCTGCGGCTGGCTCATGGGGCCAGCCTAGACACAGTCCGGCCAAGACTCCGGGCGGTTCGCGCCAAGCCGCCCACGTGCCCGTCCCAGCCCCAGAAAGAAATGGTGACGCTCCACCGTGGTGCTCGACCATGCCCGTGCATTAGGTTGCCGAGAGGGCCCGCAGACGTGCCGCGGGCCACCCCACCCCTGGAGGATCACACATGCAGCACAAGAGGATGGTGTCGGGGCTCGCGGCCACGGCGCTGGCCGTGTCGGGCCTGTGCACCGTCGCACCCGCCCACGCCCAGGACCGCGACCTGGGACGGTTGTCGGACTACATCCGGCTCGCCGAGAACGACCACACCGGCCAGGTGGTCAAGAACCGCTGGCTGGTCAAGGTCGAAGGAGCTCCCGTCGTCGCGGGTGGCAGCACCGCCGCGGCCACCAAGACGCAGAAGAAGGTGGTCGATGCCGCCAAGCGCAAGGGTGTGCGCCTGACGCAGCAGCGCAGCTTCTCGCGCACCTTCAACGGCATGGCCGTCACGATGGACGCCAAGCAGGCCCGCAAGCTCGCCGGCGTGGCCGGTGTCACCGGCATCTACCCCGTGGTCTCGGTGGGGCGTCCCGTCGAACCCGCCGGCACCAGCAAGCCCGCGATGGCCACCGCCGGCAACCTGACCGGTGCCGCCGTCGCCCGTGACGACCTCGGCCTGGACGGTGAAGGGATCAAGGTCGGCGTCATCGACTCCGGCATCGACATCGACCACCCCGACCTGGGCGGCAGCGGCACCAATGGCATGACCCGCTTCCCGACCAAGCGCGTCACCGTCGGCCACGACTTCGTCGGCGACGCCTACGACGCCGACGCGGACGGCTCGGTCCCCGTGCCCGACCCGGTCCCCGACGACTGCGGCGGCCACGGCACCCACGTCGCCGGCATCATCGGCGGCGACGGCAACCCGTCGGCCCAGGGCGTCAAGGGCGTCGCCCCGAAGGTGACCTTCGGTGCCTACCGCATCTTCGGCTGCGAGGGCAGCTCCAGCTCCGAGATCATCATGGCCGCCATGGAACGCGCCCAGGCCGACGGCATGGACGTGGTCAACATGAGCCTGGGCGCCTCCTTCATGACCTGGCGGGACTACCCGACCGCCGTCGCCGCCGACGCCCTGACCGACTCCGGCGTCACCGTCGTGGTGGCCGCCGGCAACTCCGGCGAGGACGGCAGCTTCTCCAGCGGCGCCCCCAGCGTCTCGAAGAAGGTCATCTCGGTGGCCAGCTTCGACAACACCCACGTCACCCGCCGGGCCTTCTCCGTCGGCGGCAAGGACTTCGGCTACCAGGACGCCGACGGCGTCCCCGTGCCGCGCCGGGGGACGATGGAGCTGGTCTCCCTCGGCGCTCCCGCAAGCCCCCAGGCCAAGGGCTGCCCGCCCTGGGACGAGGCGATGAATGCCGCAGTCAAGGGCAAGGCGGTGCTCATCCAGCGCGGTGAGTGCAGCTTCCACGAGAAGTCCCTGGCCGCCCAGAAGGCCGGGGCCGTGGCCGTCATCCTCTACAACAACCAGCCCGGGTCCCTGACCCCCTCGACCAAGGGCGACGAACCGATCACCATCCCGGTGGTCATGCTCAGCCAGGCCGACGGCGAGGCGCTGGTGGCCGCGGGCCAGGGCCAGGCGCTGACGTGGACCGAGCGCACCGTCGCCAGCGAGGACCCCAATGCCGGACGCATCTCCAGCTTCTCCAGCTGGGGCATGACCGCCGACCTGGTCCTCAAGCCCGACCTGGGCGCTCCCGGCGGCAACATCTGGTCCACCTACCCGCTCGAGAAGGGGGCCTACAGCTCCCTGTCGGGCACCTCGATGGCCACCCCACACGTGGCCGGTGCCGTCGCGCAGCTGATGCAGGCGCGGCCCGAGCTGAAGGGCCGCCCGCGGCAGGTGCAGACGCTGCTGCAGAACACCGCCGACCACGACGCCCTGTTCGCCCTGGCACCCGACCTGGGCCTGAAGGAGTCGGTGCTGCGCCAGGGTGCGGGCATGATCCAGGTGGATCGCGCGGTGGGCACGCTGCAGCGCATCAGCCCCTCGTCGATCAGCCTGGGCGAGCAGCGGGCCAAGCCCGTCACCACCACCCTGACGCTGCGCAACCAGTCCCCGCGTCCTGCCGTCTACCAGCTCTCGCACGAGGGCTCGGTGGGGGCCGTGGGCACCAGTGACCCGCAGTTCGACGTGCACGAGGCGACGGTGACCATGCCCAAGCGCGTGGTCGTCCCGCCCCGCGGCACCGCAGCGGTGAAGGTGACGATCGGCGCCCCGGCCGATGCCCCCAATGGCTACCTCTACGGTGGCTGGATCACGGCGAGGTCGGCCACCGGCACCACGCTGTCGGTGCCCTATGCCGGCATGGCCGGTGACTACCAGCGAGTCGACGTGCTCAATGCCCCCGACGGCACCCAGCCCTGCCTGGGCACCCTGGTGGACAAGAAGCCGCAGTGCGTCGATGGCACCGAGCTGTCCTACTCGATGAAGGAGGGCGACCGTCCGATGGCGGTCTTCCGCCTGGAGTACCCCACCGAGCGCTTCGAGATCCTGGTGCACCGCGCCACTCCCGACGGTGGCAAGGGCGAGCTTCTGGGCACGGTGATGCAGGCCGACAAGAACGGGCGTGAGCCCGGCCCCCTGCACGTGGAGTGGGACGGCACCTACCTGACCACCGATGCCACCTCCTACCTGGCGCGGGCCTCGAAGGGTGACTACGTCTTCGAACTGCGCGCGCTGAGGGCTCTGGGCAAGGCCGAGGTCGCCGCCGACTGGCAGACCTGGACCAGCCCGGCCTTCACCGCCCGGTTCGACGACGGTGCCAAGGCCGACCCGGCCACCAACCCGGTCGACCCGATGATGATGGAGCGTGCCCGCTCCTGAGCCATCAGCGTGGGCCGGCTGACAGGAGCCCACTGGTTCAACAGGGCCCCATCCGCACGGGTGGGGCCCTGTCCTCGTCGTGCGGGGGACCCGGATCCGGGCGTGCCACTGGCCGGGGGTGGGGCGGTGGGGGAGCGTCGGCACTGGGTAGAGTGCAAGGGCCAGATTGAATGCTTGACCAGACCCCCAGGAGGTCCCCATGCTCGACTACGTCGTGGTCGGAGCTGGCCTTGCCGGCCTTGTCGCCGCCACCCGTCTCGCCGAGGCCGGACGCGATGTCGTCGTGTTGGAGGCCCGTGACCGTGTGGGCGGCCGGCTGGAAAATGTCACCGTCGAGGGGGCCGTGCTCGAGATGGGCGGCCAGTGGATCTCGCCGAGCCACGAGCGGATGCGCGAACTGGTCGACGACATGCAGCTCACGCTCGTCGACCCCGCGCAGGGTGCCGGCGTGGTGCGGGTGGCCGGGCTCTCGCGCACGGTGCCCACCAGCAGCGACATCGAGGACCACCTGTCGCCCTTCGAGATGGCCGACCTGGGCCAGGGGCTGATGCGTTTCCGCCGCCTGGCAGAGCGCGTCGCCAAGGATGCCGCCTGGCGCGATGCCAACGAGAAGTGGCTGTCCCAGACGATCGAGACCTGGAGCCAGACGAACCTGCGCACCCCCGGCGCGCGGCTGTGGTTCGAGAAGCTCTACGAGAGTGCCACCGGCCGCACCAGCGGCGAGGTGCCCCTCAACGAGGCCCTGCGCAGCGTCAACGACGGACTGGACCTGGAGGCCCTGGTCTCGGCCAATGGCGGTCTTCGCCAGCAGCGCGTGGCCGGCGGCATCGTGCAGGTCTGTGACCGGCTGGCCGAGTCGCTGGGCGCGCGGGTGCGTCTGTCCAGCCCGGTGCGGCGCCTGGTTCAGGCCAAGGACCACGTCGAGCTGACCCTGGCCGATGGCTCCACCGTCCAGGCCGGCGAGGTGGTCCTCACCCTGCCGCCGCGTCTGGTGCAGAAGCTGGACATCCAGCCCGCCCTGCCGCAGTGGCGGGCTGAGGCCACCGAGCAGATCCCGGCCGGCAATGTGATCAAGGCCGCGCTGGTCTACGAGGTGCCATGGTGGCGTCGCGCGGGGCTGTCGGGCCAGCTGGGCTCCGATGCCGGCGCGATGCGCGTCATCATGGACAATTCCGACGATGCCGACGGCCGCGGCGTGCTGATGGGCTTCTTCGAGGGTGGCGAGGCCTCGGGCATGAGCCGTCGCTCCGGTTTCCTGCGCCAGCGGGCCATGGAGGAGACGGTCAAGGCCGCCTTCGGCGACGAGCACCCCGCCGCGATCGGCTACGTGGACCGCGACTGGACCCGCGAGGAGTTCACCGGTGGCTGCCACGGCGCCCACTTCGCGCCCGGCGTGTGGGGCGTCAACGGCCCGACGCTGGCCGCCTCGGAGGGCCGCATCCACTTCGCCGGTTCCGAGTACGCGAAGCGCTACAACGGCTACATGGAGGGCGCGGTGCTCTCCGGCGAGGACGTGGCCGCCCAGCTGCTGGGCTGATCCCCGGACGGTGCGACGGTCTCAGGCGTAGAGCGCGTCGTGGAAGTCGAGGATCTCGCGCAGCAGGTGCTCGACGTCCTCGGGGTCGTCGCCGACCTGGGTCGCCACGCGCACGGCATTGAGTGCCGTCATGGCCAGCATCGGCGCCCGCCAGGGCTGGGTGAGTGTGGGGGTTGCCTGGGCGCGGGCCACCAGCGACTCCACGAGGCCGAGCTCCAGGGCGCGCTCGCTGCCCATCACCAGGGCCGCCGCCTCGGGCTGGTTGGCCATCATGCGGCGGCGCTGGCGCCACAGCTCGGGCTCGCGCAGGCTGATGTGGGCCAGCGTCGTGGCCACCAGTCGCGCCGTGGCCCACAGGTCCTCGTCGACGGGGCGCTCGGCCACCAGGTGGGTGATCTTCTCGACGATCACCTCGGGCACCCCAGCCAGGGCGGCCTCCTTGGTGGGGAAGTAGTTGAAGAAGGTCCGGGGTGAGACGCCGGCACGGCGGGCGATGGCATCGGTGGTGACGGCGGCCAGCCCGTGCTCCAGCACCAGTTCGGTCGCGGCCCGGTGCAGGGCCCGCCTGGTCTCGCGCTTCTTGCGCTCACGCACGCCGGGTTCGTCGGCAAGGGGATCCATCACGCGGAATATTTTGCAGTAACTGCAATTTTTTGTCACCATGTGGGAGCGGTCGAGTCCCGGACTCGCCGCCACCTGCTTGGGCCCGCCCGCCGCGCACGACGCCCCGTCCGGCCCACACCTGCTTTCACCACTGCCATCCAGCACCACAGGAGTTCCATGTCCACAACCGCCAGGCCCGACGCGGTCCAGGCAGCCGAGGGGGAGGTCTTCGAGGGCCTCAGCCCCCAGAACCGGCGCATCTTCATCGGCCTCATGCTCGGCATGTTCGTCGCCTCCATCACCCAGACCATCGTCGGCCCGGCCATGCCCCGCATCGTCGCGGAGCTCGGCGGCATGGACCACTACTCCTGGGTGGCCACCGCCACGATGCTCGTCTCTGCCATCGTCGTGCCGATCGTCGGCAAGCTGTCCGACCTCTACGGCCGCCGCGGCTTCTACCTCGCCGGCCTGGTCGTGTTCATGCTGGGCACCTGCCTGGCCGGGGCCGCGAACAGCTTCGGCTTCCTGGTCTTCGCCCGCGCCATCCAAGGCCTGGGCACCGGCACCCTGATGCCGCTGAGCCAGACGATCATCGGCGACATCATCCCCCCGCGCCAGCGCGGCAAGTACCAGGGCCTGATGGGTGCCGTCTTCGGCATGAGCTCGGTCGCAGGCCCGCTGGCCGGCGGCTTCATCACCGACCACTGGGGCTGGCGCTGGCTCTTCTACGCCTCGCTGCCCATCGGCATCGTCGCCTTCTTCGTCATCTTCCGCTTCCTGCGCCTGCCCTTCGAGAAGCGCGAGGTCAGCATCGACCGGGCAGGCATGGCCACCCTGGCGGCTGCCCTGGTCTGCCTGCTGCTGCCCACCTCGATGGGCGGCACCACCTGGCCCTGGTCCAGCGCGCGGGTCATCGGCCTCTACATCGCCGGAATCGTCCTGACGATCGCCTTCGTGCTGATCGAGCGCAGGGCCGCCGAACCCGTCATCCCGCTGCGGCTGTTCCGCAGCTCGCTGTTCACCCTGAGCAACCTGGCCGGCTTCTTCATCTCGATGCTGATGTTCGGCGCCATCATCTACATCCCCGTCTACGCCCAGGGCGTGCTGGGGGTCTCGGCCACCAACTCCGGGCTGATCCTGATGCCGATGAACATCGCCCTGATCGGCCTGTCGATCATCGGTGGCCTGCTGGTGAGCCGCACCGGACGCTACAAGGAGTTCATGCTCGGGGGCGTGGCCATCATGGGCATCGGCTTCTGGCTGCTGACCCGCCTCAGCGTGGACTCCTCCCAGCTGCAGCTGACCGTCGCCATGGCCGTCTTCGGCATCGGCCTGGGCCTGTGCATGCAGCAGTACACGCTGGCCGTGCAGAATGCCGCCTCACGCCGCGACCTGGGCGTGGCCACCGCCGCCACCCAGTTCTTCCGCAATGTCGGCAACACCGTGGGCATCGCCGTCTTCGGCACCATCATGACCACCGAGATGAAGACCGCCATCCCGCGGCACATGCCGCCCGAGATGCTGCAGCAGATGCAGGCCAGCGGCCAGGAGCTGTCCACCGGCGACGTCCTCGACCCCGCCGCCCTGGCCACGATGCCCCCGGCCGTCGCACACGCGATCCGGGCCGGCCTGGGCGACGCCCTGCACACCGTCTTCGTCATCGGGATCCCGCTGAGCGTCCTGGTCTTCGCCATCACCTTGTTCATCAAGGCCGTCCCGCTGCGCGACTCGGTGCACAAGGCAGAGGAGGCCGGCGCCGAACTGCTCGACAGCTTCGGCAACTCGGCCGCCGACGCCGACCGGCTCCCCCTGGGGCGGCTGGCCGGCAACACCCGTAGTGGTGAGCGGCTGTTGGGCCTCCAGTTCGACCAGGTGGCGCGCCAGGCACGGCGCGAGGACCGTCCGCTGCTGCGCCGGGCCATCACCGACCTGGGCAATGGCAACTTCGACGACGGCCTGTTCATCCTCGGCCAGACCGGCCGGATGCTCACCACCGAAGAGGGTTCAGAGGTGGCCGAGCTGGAGAAGTACGGCGCCGAGGTGGCCCACCGCGCAGCCCGCAAGGGTGGCGTCCTGGGCGAGGACCTGCGACGGGAACTGGCCGTGCGCGCCGCCCAGATCAGCAAGGCCGATGACGAGCACGTGCTGGCCGCGGCCGAGACCACCGTCGCCGAACGACACGAGGCGGTCGACATCGACAAGCTGCGCCAGGCCAGCCACGACCTGGTGAACGCGCTGCTGATCGACCTGCACGACCACGCCGGCAAGGCGGCGGCCCCCCGTCAGTGAGGAGCATCCTGGCGCAGGGACAGCAGGGCCGCGGGGTGGGGGCGGGACCGCAGCATCCGGCCCCGCCCCCGCGGCGCGTGTGACGAAGATGAAAATGCGTTCATCAGGATTTCACGGGGGCATCATCAGTTCGTTGTCTTCTGGATGGTGACGGTTTTCCATCACGGGCAGGAGATGACATGGGGGGCATGACGCCGGCACCAGTGCGTGCGGTCTTCTACTCGCACGACGCACAGGGCCTGGGGCACTTCAGCCGCAACACCGCCCTCGCCCAGTCCCTGGCCCGCGACCTGCCAGGCCTGCTCGGACGCCCCGTCACCGGACTGCTGGTCAACGGCGTGCCCGAGAGCGATCCGGTCAACCTCCCCGAGGGCTTCGACGTCGTGACCCTCCCGTCGGTGTCCAAGCAGGGACGACGCTATGACCCGCGCCGGCTGGACCTGAGCCTCGACACCGTCACCTCCCTGCGCAGCGACATCATCCGCGATCGCACGGCTGGCCGGGGTCTACGCCCACCGGCCGTGCTGGCGGCAGCCGGTGCTCGACTGGGCTGAAGAGGTCTGGGCCGAAGGGGGCTGGACAGAAGGGGCCTGGGCGGAATCGGCGGCGGAACAGTCGTGGGCTGGACGGGCGTGAGCTGGACGGGCGTGAGCTGGACGGGCCGGGGGAGTCGGGGACGGCCCCCTCCACGCCCCGCCGCGCCCGGAACGGGGGGCGACGACGCCTGGGAGCGGTTACACATCCGTAACGTGGACCGAACAGTCCTGAAATCTGGACTTCGCAGGATGGTTCGCATGATCCAGACAAATACCGGAGACACCGCCTGGTTGCTGGTCAGCGCCGCACTGGTGCTGATGATGACGCCGGCGCTGTCCCTCTTCTACGGCGGAATGGTGCGCTCCCGGGGCGTGCTCAACATGATGATGATGTCGGCCTCCTCCATGGGGGTCGTCGGTGTGCTGTGGGTGCTGTTCGGCTACTCCGCCGTCTTCGGCGAGAGCTGGCACGGCCTGATCGGCAATCCCTTCCAGTACTGGGGGATGGCCGGCCTCGAGACGGCCGTGGTGGGTCCGGAGGGCCACCAGGTGCCCGCCCTGGCCTTCGCCGGACTGCAGGTCGCCTTCGCGGTGATCGCCGTGGCGCTGGTCAGCGGTGCCGTGGCCGAGCGGCTGCGTTTCGGGGCGTGGGTCTGCTTCGCCGCCCTGTGGACCGTCCTGTGCTACTTCCCCGCGGCCCACTGGGTCTTCTCCCTCGACGGCCTGGCCGCCGAACGCGGGGGCTGGATCGCCAACCAGCTCGGCGCCCTCGACTTCGCCGGAGGCACCGCCATCCACATCAATGCCGGTGCCGCAGCACTGGCCCTGGCCTGGGTGCTGGGCCCCCGTGACGGCTTCGGCACCACCCCGATGCGTCCCCACAACCTCACCCTGGTGATGCTCGGTGCGGGACTGCTCTGGTTCGGCTGGTTCGGCTTCAATGCCGGCTCCGCCCTGGGCGCCTCCCCGCTCGCCGCGACGGCCTGGACCAACACCCTGGCCGCGCCCTGCGCCGGCATGCTGGCCTGGTTGGCGGTGGAGCGGGTCCGCGACGGCCACCCCACCAGCCTGGGTGCGGCCTCCGGACTGGTCGCCGGACTCGTGGGGATCACCCCGTGCGCCGGTTTCGTCTCCCCGCTGGCGGCGCTGGTCGTGGGCGCGCTGACCGGGGCCTGCTGCTGCTTCGCCATCCAGCTCAAGCACCGCATCGGCCTCGACGACTCGCTCGACGTGGTCGGTGTGCACCTGGTGGGTGGCGTCGTGGGCACCCTTGCCCTGGGCCTGTTCTGCCTGGGTGACGATGCCGGCGCCCCGGCGGGCCTGCTGCACGGCGGCGGTGTCGGACTCCTGGCGCGCCAGGGGCTCGGCGCAATGGCCATGCTGGTCTTCGGCTTCCTGGTGAGCCTGGCCATCGCCCGCCTCGTCGACGCCACCGTCGGCCTGCGGGTCGGCACCCGTGAGGAACAGCTCGGCGTCGACCTCGTCGAGCACGCCGAGGCCGGCTATGACCTCAGCCGGGTCCAGTTCTCCAGCTACCGCCGCTCCATCCGGGTGCCCGTCGAGGCATCCGAACCGCCAGCCGGCCGCACGGCCGACACGACCGAGGAGGTCTCCGCATGAGGCTCGTCACCGCTGTCATCCAGCCCGATGCCGTCGAGGGGGTGCAGGTGGAACTGCACCTCCACGGGATCAGCGGCATGACCGTCACCCCCGTCTTCGGCTACGCGCGCCAGCGCGGGCACACCGAGGTCTACCGCGGTGACACCGTCACCATCGACTTCACCGACAAGGTGAAGCTCGAGGTGCTGTGCCGCGACGAGGAGTCCGACGGCATCGTCGAGGTGGTCTGCCGCAGCGCCCGCACCGGGGAGCTGGGCGACGGCAAGGTCTGGGTGGTGCCGGTCGCCGACGTGGTGCGCATCCGCACCGGCGAACGGGGCGACCAGGCTCTCTGAGAGGGCGCGGGATCAGGCCTCGGGGCGCTCCACGCCGATCATCCGCAGGCTGTCGTCCTCGAGCAGGCCCGCCCACGGGCCGTCCAGCTCGAAGCGCACGAAGGCGCCGGTGGGGTACCAGCACTGCAGGTCGTCGGCGGCCTTGTGGTCCTGGGCGTAGGCGAGTTCCGCGGCCAGGCCGGGGATGCCGGGGGCATGGGCCACCACCAGCAGCACCTGTACCTGGGCGTCGATCTCGGTGATGCGCTGCGCGATCGTCTCGCTGCTGCAGTTGTACAGGGCGTCCATGTACTCCACCGGGGCGTCGAGGCCGAGCTCGTCGACGGTCTGACGGGTGCGGGTCGCGCTCGAGCACAGCACGTGCTGGACTCCCAGGCCCGACAGGTCACGCCCCACGGCCCGGGCCTCCTCGCGGCCCTCGGGGCTCAGGGAACGGCCCTTGTCGCCGGCGGCCGAGAAGCCCTCGGCGGCGGCATGGCGCAGCAGGATGAGGGTGCGGCTCACTGGTCCTCCTTGACGGCGACCATCAGGTCGCGGTTGATCGACGAATCCACGCGGTGGCCGAAGCCCAGCCATTGCGGGCCCTCCTGCGGTTCCAGGCCATTGCGACGCATCAGGTCGGCCAGGTCCTCGCGGGCCAGACCGTGGGTGTTCCAGCTGATCCCCAGCGCCCCACCCGGCTTGAGCTGGCTGGCCCAGACCGGCAGTGCCTCGCCGAGCAGCCCGGCGGGAGAGCGGTCGCGCTTGCCGGCGTGACCGCGCACGTCGCTGGTCTGGTGGGCGCCGTGCACCACGCCATAGGGGGCGTCGGTGACGATCGCGTCGAAGGTCTTCTTGCCGTACAGGTACTGCGACTGCCGGGTGTCGCCGGTGAAGACGGTCAGCTCCAGCTGTTCGGCGGGCAGCTCGACGCCCGGGCGTGCACTGCGCAGGCGGGCGTCGAAACGGCGGCCGATGCTCTTGCCCTCGCGACGCACCGGGGTCATCTCGGCGGTGTGCTTGAGCCGCTTTCGGCGCAGCCAGGTCTTGAGGTAGGCGCTCATCTGCTCCACCGCCTTCTCATCGCCCTCCACCCCGTAGCCGTGGTGGCCGAGCATCCAGGCGGTGGTCAGCGTCGTTCCCCGGCCGCACAGCGGGTCGAGGATCGAGCGGGGCCCGTTGGCGGGGCGACGGATGCTGGCCAGGGTCACATTGAGCAGCAGGCGGGTGAACTGCTCGTTGGTCTTGCCGGGGTACTTGGGGATGGTCACCAGGTCGTCGTCCAGCAGCAGGGCGTCGGGCAGCTGCATCGGCGCCAGCAGCTCGCCCTCGGCGCGGAAGAGCGCCAGGACGGCGGACTGTCGGGCCAGGGTCGCCAGCTGGTCGGCCTCCAGCGGGTCCGACTCGAAGCCCAGGTAGTCCACCCCGGCGACGGTGGTGGCCTCGATCCCGCGCGCGAAGGGGGCGCTGATCTGGAGCTCGTGGGCCGCCAGGGTCGACGACTCCCCGGCGTAGACTCGGTTGGCGGACGGGGCAAGCAACATCAGGTGGTGTGGCACCGCCCCATTCTTCCATGCACAGCCGCACCCCGGAGATGGACGGAGCCCACGGTGGAGACTGCAGTCCGGGCCCGCTCGTCCCAACCCAGCGCGGTGCTGCTGGTCGCCATCGGGGGAGTGCTGGGCACCCTGGCCAGGTGGGGCCTGTCCCAGCTTGTCCCGGCCCACGGTGGCTGGCCCCTGCCCACCCTGCTGGTGAACCTCGTGGGTGCCTTCTGTCTGGGCCTGCTGCTGGAGTCCCTGCTGCGTGCCGGGCAGGACGTGGGCCGTCGACGTTCGGCCCGCCTCCTGCTGGGCACCGGCCTGCTGGGCTCCTTCACCACCATGTCCTCGTTGGCCACCGAACTGGTGCTGTTGGCCAAACAGCCCCTGGTGGCCGTCGGCTACGGCGTCACCAGCCTGGTGGGCGGCCTGCTCATGGCCTGGGGCGGGATCGTGCTGGCTGCCCGCAGGAGGTCGTGATGTCCGCCTTCCTGGTGCTGGTGATGGCCCTGGCCGGGGGCGCGGGAGCCGTCTGCCGCCACCTCGTCGGGCAGTGGGTGGGCGCCCGCAGCAGTCTCGCCCTCCCGCTCGGCACGTGGTTGGTCAACCTGCTCGGCTCGCTCGTGCTCGGCGCACTGGCCGCGCTGACGGTGCGCCAAGGCCTCGACGCCGGCTGGCGGCTGGTGCTGGGCACCGGCTTCTGCGGGGGCTTCACCACCTTCTCCACCGCCGCCGTGGAAACGGTCCGGCTGGTGCAGCAGGGACGCCCCGGGCTGGCGCTGGTGCACCTGCTGGGCGGGAGCCTTGCCTGTGTCGCGGCGGCCGCGGCCGGATGGTTGCTGGCGGCCTGAGCATCGGGCAGCGAGGCCAGGACAAGCCAGGCCGGGACATGACGAGGGGCCCGCTGCGGTGCAGCGAGCCCCTCGTCATGTTCAGCAGCAGCCGGTTTCCAGCAGGACTGGTGGGCGCCGGTGCGACTCGCACCCTTGCGAGCGTGCCTGGTGTGTCCGTCGGTCAGTGCGAGACGAAGACCGTGTGGTGCTCGTAGGCGGTCCCCTTGGCGCGCTCGAAGGAGTTGTGCACCTCGGCCTCGGCATTGGCGCGGCCCGTCCAGGTCGCGCCCTCGACCGACTTGCCGGGCTCCAGGTCCTTGTAAACCGTGAAGAAGTGCTCGATCTCGAGCAACATGTACTCGGGAACGTCGTTGATGTCGTTCAGGTGGCCGCGACGCAGGTCGGCGGTGGGGATGCACAGCAGCTTGTCGTCGCCACCCATCTCGTCGGTCATGCGGAACATCGCGATGGCGCGGCACTCGATCAGGCAGCCCGGGAAGGTGGGCTCGTCGCCGATCACCATGGCGTCCAGCGGGTCGCCGTCCTCGCCCAGGGTGCCCTCGACGAAGCCGTAGTCGTAGGGGTACTGGGTGGAGGTGAACAGCGTCCGGTCGAGACGGATACGACCGGTGTTGTGGTCCATCTCGTACTTGTTCTTGGTGCCCTTGGGGATCTCGACGGTGACGTCGAAGGTCACGCCCGGGGGCAGTCCGGTGAGGGTGGGCTTCACGAATTCATCTGACACGTTGAGCTCTCTCTATGATTGGGGCACCTGAACATTCCAGAGGATACCGCCTGAGGAGGGAACGTCGTGACCCGTGTGCCCACCCGTCGCCACGACGCCCCCGGAATTGCTGTCCAGACAGGGGTCGGGGGTCCTGCCGCCCGCCGCCCCTGGGGCCTGGTGGCGCTGGCCGTGCTGGTGGCTGCTGCCCTCGTCACAGCGGCCGTGGGCTGGCGTCCAGCCCTCTACCGCACGGGTCTGCTGGTCGACGGCGGGCGCCCCACGGTGCCCCCCACCTTCTACGACGCACTGCCCGTGCCCCGCGGAACGTCCGCCAGTCCTCAGCCCGGCAGGCCGGCCGCCACCCCCGTCGCCGCCGCATCCGCAGCCCCCAGCGGACCGGCCCCCGACCGGGCAGCCCTGGCCAAGGCGCTGGGTCAGGTGGATGCCACGAAGATGGGCAAGACCAGCGGCATGGTGCTCGACGCGCGCACCGGCCAGCTGCTGTGGGCCAGCGACCAGGGCCGCAACCTGGTGCCCGCCTCGACGATGAAGGTGCTCACCTGCGCCGCCGCCCTCGACGCCCTGGGCCCAGACCACCGCTTCACCACCCGCGCCCTGCTCGACGGGTCCCGGCTGGTGCTGGTGGGCGCGGGGGACCCCTACCTGGCCTCGAAGCCCGGCAAGGACTACCCGCATCCCGGCACCTCGGCCGCGCTCGCCCAGCAGGTCGCCGCCGCGCTCAAGGCCAAGGGCGCCACCACCGTCTCGCTCGGCTTCGACGAGAGCCTCTTCTCCGGCCCCGGCTGGAACCCGAACTGGCCCACCAGCTATGCCGACCAGGTGAGCACCATCGGCGCGCTGTGGATCGACCAGGGCCGGCCCTCGGACAAGGAGCCACCCAGCGCCACCCCCGGGGCGAGCGCCGCCACGGTCTTCGCCGCCCAGCTCAAGGCCCAGGGCATCACCGTGGAGGGAGAACCCGCCGCGGCGAAGGCTGCTGACACGGCCGAGCAGGTGGGTGCCGTGCAGTCGCTGCCGGTCTCGGTCCTGGTGCAGGAGACCCTGGTGCACTCCGACAACTCCGCCGCCGAGGTTCTGCTGCGCCATGTCGGGACCGCCGGCGGCCAGGGCGGCAGCTTCACCGGCGGTGCGAAGGCGCTGGCCCAGCGGCTCGACGCGATGGGCGTGATGGCCCCAGCCAAGGGGCTCCCGGCGACCACCGCCCCGCGCCTGCTCGACGGCTCCGGCCTGAGCCGCGGCAACCAGGTCAGCGCCCAGCTGCTGGCCCGCGTGCTGCAGCACGCCGCGGTAACGCCCAGGCTTTCCGCGCTGCACGAGGGGCTGCCGGCAGCCGGTGTCACCGGAACCCTGCATGCCCGTTTCTACACCCCCGCCTCCGAGGCCGGGCGCGGCATCGTCAAGGCCAAGACCGGCACCCTGAGCAAGGTCTCCACCCTGGCCGGCCGGACCCGCACGCGCGCCGGTGGCGAGGTGGTCTTCGCCTTCATGTCCAACAGCCCCCAGCAGGAGTGGGACGTGCGCAGCTGGCTCGACCAGATGTCCACCACGCTCGCCACCTGCCGCTGCTGATGGCTCGCAAGGCACTCACCCCCGCGCAGCTGGCCATGGTCCAGACGGTCCGCCCTGCCCTGGAGCGGCTGCACGGCCCCGTCCTGGTCGGCGTCTCCGGCGGCGCCGACTCGCTCGCCCTGGCCGCCGCAGTCGCCCACCTGGACGCCGGGCGCGCGACTGCGGTCGTCGTCGACCACCAGCTGCAAGCCGGATCGGCAGAGCACAGCCAGGCCGTGGTGGAGCTGATGTGTGGCCTGGGCCTGGATGCCCGGGTTGAGCTGGTCGAGGTGCGCCGCGACGGCCAGGGCCTGGAGGCCGCAGCCCGCGCCGCACGGCTGGAGGCCCTGTGTCGCGAGGGGCTGCCGGTGCTGCTGGGCCACACACTCGACGACCAGGCCGAGACCGTGCTGCTGGCCCTGGCCAGGGGTTCCGGCGCGGCCTCGCTGCGTGGCATGATGCCCGTCACGCCCTTCCACGGCGCCCAGCTGGTGCGGCCCCTGCTCGAACTGCACCGCGCCCAGGTGCGCCAGGCCTGCCGCGACTGGGGGTTGGAGCCGTGGGACGACCCGATGAATGCCGACCCCTCCTTCCTGCGGGTGCGGGTGCGCCAGGAGCTGCTCCCCGTGGCCGCCGATGTGCTCGGCGGCGGCGTCGCCGACGCACTGGCCCGCACCGCGGAACTGGCCCGCCAGGACAATGACCTGCTGGAACGGCTCGGCGCGGATGCCGTGCGCGACCTGGCCCGGGGCGATGCGCTGGATGCCGTGGGACTGCTCCACCTGCATCCCGCCCTGAGGGGACGGGTATTGCGCCGTTGGATGGTGGGGCGGGGGGTCCGGCACCCGTCGATGGTCCACGTGCAGGCGGTCACCGCGCTGGTGGAGGACTGGCGCGGCCAGCAGGGCGTCGACCTGCCCGGGGGGGTGACGGTGCGCCGCCAGCAGGGGTCGCTGGTGGCTGGCCCGCGCACTGCTGGGTAGGCTGGCGTGGTGGACGCATCTGACATCACCGCTGACCTGACCCGAGTGCTCTACACCGCCGACGAGGTCTCCGCGCGCATCGCGGAACTGGCGGAGCAGATCGACACCGACTACGGCGGTCGGGAGGTGCTGCTGGTGGGGGTGCTCAATGGGGCCATCATGGTGATGAGCGACCTCTCGCGCGCCATGCGGACCCACTGCACGATGGACTGGATGGCCATCAGTTCCTATGGCTCGGGCACCAAGAGCTCTGGAGTGGTGCGCATCCTCAAGGACCTCACCACCGACATCTCCGGCAAGCACGTGCTGATCGTCGAGGACATCATCGACACCGGCCTGACGCTCAGCTACCTGGTGCAGAACCTCAAGAGCCGCGAGCCCGCCAGTCTGGAGATCGCCGCCATGTTCCGCAAGCCGGCCGCCGTCACCTCCCCGGTGGACGTCAGGTACGTCGGCTTCGACATCCCCAACGAGTTCGTCGTCGGCTTCGGACTCGACCACGACGGCCGCTACCGCAACCTGCGCGATGTCGGCACCCTGTCGCCCAGCGTCTACGAGTAGGCCGCCGCACCACTTTGGCCTGACCTCCCACCTGCCCTGCTCGGGTCGCACTGCCCGGGCGCACCATCGAACCAGCATCGAGCCCGCCGGAACCTCGTTCCGGCGGGCTCGCCGCATCCTGGGGCCGCGGTCCCTCGCCAAGCCGCCCTGTCGCCGTGCCTGCGCGCAGAAAATGCAGCACATACGGCCACGGAGGAGATTTGAACGAGTCGTGGGCCGTCAGGGCTGCGATTGCTGCGTCCACCCCGGAGAGCCCGGAACCCCCAGGGGGCATTGTTGCCCGCTGGTAGTCTGCGAGCAGCTTCGTCGTCCCTACGTCAGGTAGTCCATGAACAAACTGCAGAAGGCCACCAAGAGTCCGATCCTGTGGATCCTGCTGGCCATCGTCTTCGTGCTCAGCGCGGTCCAGCTGGTCAACTCCGCCTCGGGCAATGACAAGGTGCCCACCAGCAAGGCCCTGTCGGTGCTCAATGGCAACGAGCCGATCCGCGAAGTGGTGCTGAACCAGCGCGACCAGTCCATCCGGATCAGCATGAAGTCTGGCGACGAGACCTATCTGTCCACCTGGGTCGGGACGCAAGACGAGCAGATCGTCGAGCGCCTCAACCAGCGCATGGCCAACAAGACCCTGGACGAGTGGCGCGGCGAGAACCCGCAGCCGAGCATGCTGTCGAGCCTGCTCTACACCGGCATCCCCTTCCTGCTGATGATCCTGCTGTTCTTCTTCGTGATGAACATGGTGCAGGGCGGCGGCGGGGCGCGCGGCGTGATGGGCTTCGGCAAGTCCAAGGCCAAGGTGGCCACCAAGGACACGCCGAAGACCACCTTCGCCGATGTGGCCGGCTGTGCGGAGGCCATCGAGGAGCTGCAGGAGATCCGCGAGTTCCTGGCCGAGCCGGCCAAGTTCCAGCGCGTCGGGGCGAAGATCCCCAAGGGCGTGCTGCTCTACGGCCCTCCCGGCACCGGCAAGACGCTGCTGGCCCGCGCCGTCGCGGGTGAGGCGGGCGTCCCCTTCTTCTCCATCTCGGGCTCCGACTTCGTCGAGATGTTCGTGGGCGTGGGCGCCAGCCGTGTGCGTGACCTGTTCGAGCAGGCCAAGGAGGCCAGCCCGGCGATCATCTTCATCGACGAGATCGATGCCGTGGGCCGTCACCGCGGTGCCGGCATGGGTGGCGGGCACGACGAGCGCGAGCAGACCCTGAACCAGCTGCTGGTGGAGATGGACGGCTTCGACGCCACCAGCAATGTGATCCTGATCGCCGCGACGAACCGTCCCGACGTGCTCGACCCGGCCCTGCTGCGTCCGGGTCGCTTCGACCGTCAGATCCCGGTCGAGGCCCCCGACCTGAAGGGCCGTGCGCAGATCCTGAGGGTGCACGCCGAGGGCAAGCCGATGGCCGCCGATGTCGACCTGGAGTCGATCGCGCGGCGCACCCCAGGCTTCACGGGCGCCGACCTGGCCAATGTGCTCAACGAGGCCGCGCTGCTCACCGCGCGGCTGAACCTGCCGCTGATCGGCAATGCCGAGCTGGGCGAGGCCATCGACCGCGTCATCGCCGGCCCGCAGAAGCGCACCCGCCTGATGAATGACCACGAGTTGCTGGTGACCGCCTACCACGAGGGCGGCCACGCACTGGTGGCGGCGGCGATGCCCGGCACCGACCCGGTGCAGAAGATCACGATCCTTCCCCGCGGCCGCGCCCTGGGCTACACGATGGTGATGCCCGACGAGGACAAGTACTCCAACACCCGCGGCCAGCTGCTCGACCAGTTGGCCTACATGCTGGGTGGGCGTGCCGCCGAGGAGCTGGTCTTCCACGACCCGACCACGGGCGCCAGCAATGACATCGAGAAGGCAACCAAGGTGGCGCGCGCGATGGTCACCCAGTACGGCATGAGCGAGCGCCTGGGGGCGATCCAGCTGGGCGGCGGCGACTCCGAGCCCTTCCTGGGGATGAGCGGTTCGCAGCCCAGCCGCAGCTACTCCGACATCACCGCTGCCGTGGTCGACGAGGAGACCAGCAAGTTGCTGATGGCCGCCCACCAGGAGGCCTTCGACTGCCTCAAGGAGAACCGCGAGGTGCTCGACGAGCTGGTCCGCCAGCTGCTGGAGCACGAGACCCTGGACAAGGCGCAGATCGCCAAGATCTTCGAACCGCTCAAGAAGTGGCCGAACCGCGGCGCCTGGACCGGCTCCGACCAGCGGATCCCGTCGGAGCAGCCCCCGGTGGAGATGCCGGCCCGCCCCAAGCGCGGTGAGGACCAGGACACCGATGATGCTTCCGCCCCCACTGCACAGGGCAGCAGCCCTGCCGGTGAGTGGAAGGCGCCTGGTGACTGGGCGCCGCCCGGTGTCTCTCCGGCCCCGCAGCCGCCGGTCAACGATCCGTGGAACACTCCCTCGGGTCCGAATCCGCAGCCGCCGGCCGGTGACCCATGGAGCGCCAAGCCCGACTCCTGGCCGTCGCAACCTCCGGCCTCCGGCCCGTCCGTACAGCCGCCGCTGCCCGGGCAACCGGCGCAGCCGCCCGTGACCGGTCCGTCCACGACGCCCGGCCTGCCCGGCCAGGACCCGCAGCCGCCCACGGAGGGCGGTACCGGTGCCAGCCCGTGGGGCCGTCCGCCCCAGTCCTGAGCGGCCGACAGGGCCAACAAGGGCCCCGATCCACCCAGCGTGGATCGGGGCCCTTGGCATTGCTCAGCCGAGTACGAGGTCAGTCCAGCACAACGGGCACCTCGGCCCAGCCACCGAGGGGAGCATCGTTGCGGTCGCCAGTCCCGTCGGGGGTGATGTTCGTCGTCCCCCGAAGCAGCGCGGTGAGCACCACCCGCAGCTCCATGGTCGCCAGCTCACGGCCGGGGCACACATGGGGACCGATGCCATAGACCAGGTTCTGGGCCGCATGGCCCTGCGGGTCATGGTGGTCCGGATCCGGGAAGACGCGTCGATCACGGTTGGCGCCGGTCCAGGCCAGCACGACGCGCTCCCCGGCAGGCAGCTGCTGGCCGCCCAGCTCCACCTCACGCGTGGTGACGCGGCGGTTGGACAGGAAGGGGTCATCGATGCGCAGCAGCTCGTCGATGGCCCGGTCGAAATCGTCGCGCCGGCCGGGAAGGTCCGCTGCAATCTCGCGCAGTTCCTGCTGCAGCTCGGGTGCGACGGCCAGCGAATGCACCAGTACCCCCAGGCAGACGGCCAGCGAGCCCAGGTCGCCGGCAGTCCAGTTGCGCAGGATCGACACCACCTCGGCATCATTGAGGGGCTGCTGACCGCCATCGGCAGTCTCCACCGTGGCGCGGGCCAATTGCCCGGTGACGTCGTCGGGGCTCTCGCCACGACGACGCGCCGCCACCTGCTCGCCCACGATGGCGTCGAAGCGTTCGGCCACCTCCGCCAGGGCGGCATCATCGCGTGCGGCGGTGGCGCGCTGGTTGTCGGCCATCCAGTCCACCAGGACTGGCTCGATCCGGGCTGGCCAGCCCAACCAGTGGCACTGTGCCTTCACCGCGAAGGGCGCCCCGAGGTCGCTCACGACGTCCAGGCGCTGGCCGCGGGGAAGGTCCTCGACCACCTGGTCGGCGATGCGCTGGCAGCCCTCCTGCAAGGCGTCCACCTGCTGGCTGGTCATGAAGGAATCGACCACCCGTCGGTAGCGGGCGTGCTCGTCGCCGTCGAGGCCATTGGGAACTTGCAGGAAACGCGAGACGGCACTGGAGAAGGTCTGGGGATCGGTGGCCGCGGCCACCACCTCGGCATGGCCGCTCACCAGCCAACTGCCATCGGCCTGCCGTTGTACGGGGCATCCGGCGTGCAGGAGGCGGTCATACTCGGTTCGGGGGTCGGTCTGGGCATCCATGTCTCCACGGTAGCCAGACGGTCCGTCCTGGTCCCGATGGGGGAGGTCCCTTGTTCCTCGCGGCGCGGCAGTCGCCTCCGCGTCACATGCCGAAGTGGTCGGCCACCAGCTCGAGGGTGCGACGCAGTACCTGGCGTGAATGCCCCGTCACCACCAGCATGACCTCGTCGGCCTGAACCTGCTCGTTCAATCGCTCGATGCCCTCACCCACCTGCGCGCCGGTGCCGTGCAGTGTGTTGGCGGTGTAGGAGGCGATCACTTCCTGCTCCTGCGGGCTCGCACGGTAGGCATCCACCTGGTCGGGAGTGAGCAGGCTGAAGGGTTTGCGTTGGAACATGCGCAGCATCGCCATCGCCCCCGAGCGGGCCTGACGTCGAGCCTCTTGGGGATCGTCGTGGGCGACGGTGCTGACGCTGAGCAGGGTGTGGGGCTCGGCCAGGTGTCGCGAGGGCTGGAAGTTGTCACGGTAGATCTTCATGGCGCCGAGCACATCGGCCCCACCGAACTGCAGGGCGAAGGCATAGGGGCGTCCGAGTTGGGCGGCCAGCTGCACCGAGTGGGGCGACGATCCGAGGATCCACAGCTCGGGTCCAGCAGCGGGGGCAACGCCGTTCTCGGCGGCCTGCCAGGGGCCGGGCACGGCGTGCACCGCGGCGTAGGGGTGTCCGGCGGGGAAGTCGTCACCGAGGAAGCCGACGAGTTCCTCGACCTGCTGGGGGAAGTGGTCATTGGCCTCGTGGTGGCGGCGCAGCGCCATGGCGGTGGCATGGTCGGTGCCCGGCGCACGCCCCAGACCCAAGTCGATGCGGCCCGGGGCAAGCGCGTCGAGCATGCCGAACTGCTCGGCCACCAGAAGCGGGGCGTGGTTGGGCAGCATCACGCCACCGGCGCCCAGTCGGATGGTGCTGGTCTCACCGGTGAGGCGGGCGAGCATCATCTGGGGCGAGGAGGTGGCGGCTCCGGGCATCCCGTGGTGCTCGCTCATCCAGAAGCGCTGGTAGCCGCGTTCCTCGGCAGTGCGAGCCAGGACGACCACCTCGGCCAGGCTCTCCTGCGCGGTGATGCCGTGGCCGGTGAAGGCATTGTCAAGGACGGAGAGGGTGAAGTCGGCGCTCATGCGAGCTCCAATGTGGTGCTTTCTCCGGGTGCCAGCAGGTGCAGGCGATCGGCGACTCCGGCGGCCTCGAAGGCGGCCCGCAGCTGGTCAGCGTGCTCACGGGAGTGCGCCCAGCCGTCGATGTGGGCGGGCACCACCTGCGCCTGGGGGAAGAGGCCAGCGACACGGGCAGTGTCCTCACTGGTCATGGTGAGGGGCTGGTTGTCGAGCATCTGCTCTCCGTGACGGACTCCACCGGCGAACAGGATCGCGAGGCTGGTCTCGGGGAATCGTTCGGCCACCTGCCCGGCCAGCGCCGGGGAGGCATTGTCGCCGCTCACGTACACGTTGGGCAGGCCATCTGCGTGCAGGACGAAGCCGGTGACGGTGCCACTCACGGGCTCGCACCCTTCGGGGCCGTGCAGGGCGGGGACAGCGGTGATGTGAACGGCACTGCCGTCGGGGGCGGTGAGGGTGGTCTCCTGCCAGGCTTCGAGTCCTTGGATCCAGTCTTCACGCTGGCCTGCCTCGGCGGTGCTGACAACGTGCTCGACACCTTGGGCGAGTTCGCGTCCGGAGTTGTCGAGGTTGTCCTCGTGCTCGTCGTGGGAGAGCAGGACGAGGTCGATGTCGGGCAGGTCTTCCAGTGCGACGCCGGGGCCGTCGGTCTTGGTCATCACCAGGGGGGTTCCGGCGACGGGGAACTCACCCGGGGCATCGAAGGTGGGATCGGTCAGGACGGTCAGTCCTGCATAGGTGAACAGGACGGTGGGGCCGCCCACGAGGGTGATGTCTGTCGAGGGGATGGCGTGCGCCTTTCGATAGGGGTCTTTCCTCCAGCATGGCATATACCCCCCGGGGTATTCAAGATACCCATGGGGTATCTTCGTAGAGGTCGTTGAACGCACGTCGGGAGTTGTCATGGAGATGGATCCGCAGGAAATGAGGCCGGTGGTCAACCGACTCAAGCGCGCGCGGGGTCAGCTCGACCTCGTGATCCGACAGATCGAGGAGGGGCAGGAGTGTTCGACCGCTGTGCACAGCCTGGCCACCGTCTCGGGTGCTCTGGATCGCGCCGGATTTGCCATCATCTTCACCACCATGAAGCGCATCCAACGGGACCCGGATCACGAGGTGTCCGACGAGGAGTACGAGGAGCTGCAGAAGCTCTTTCTCTCCCTGTCCTAGCCTCGGACATCCATCTGCGACCAACACCTAGGATGGGATGGTGACCCAGATGCCAGACGCCAGCGCGCTCCCAGAGGTCCCACCCCAGGTGGACCAGGAGCGGATCGCCGCAGCCGTCCGAGAGATCCTGTTCGCCATCGGCGAGGACCCGGACCGCGAAGGTCTGCAGGAGACGCCGGCCCGGGTGGCCCGCAGCTACACGGAACTGTTCGCGGGGGTGGGCAAGGACCCGGCCGAGCTGCTGGGGACCACCTTCGACGTCAGTCACGACGAGATGGTGCTGGTGCGTGACATCGAGCTGTGGAGCATGTGCGAACACCACCTGGTGCCCTTCACCGGCGTGGCCCACGTCGGCTACATCCCCGCCAAGGACGGCCGGGTCACCGGGCTGAGCAAGCTCGCGCGGCTGGTGGACCTGTACGCCAAGCGTCCCCAGGTACAGGAACGCCTGACCACCCAGGTGGCCGACGCGATCGTCGAGCACCTGCACGCCCGCGGCGTGATCGTCGTCATCGAGTGCGAACACCTGTGCATGACCATGCGCGGCGTCCGCAAGCCCGGCGCCAAGACCGTCACCAGCGCCGTGCGGGGCTATCTGCGCGAACCGGCCACCCGCGCCGAGGCGATGGCCCTGATCATGGGAGGTCACCGATGAAACCCGTCGTCCCCGCAGTGCCCGGCCGCACCATGGTGATGGGCATCGTCAACGTCACCCCGGACTCCTTCAGCGACGGCGGCAGGTGGGCCACCACGGAGACCGCCGTCGCCCACGGCCGCCAGTTGCTGGCAGACGGCGCCGACATCCTCGACGTCGGCGGCGAGTCCACCCGTCCCGGGGCGGTGCGTCCCAGCGTCGAGGAGGAACTGGCACGCGTCGTGCCCGTCGTCGAGGCCCTCGCGGCCGAGGGTGCCGCCATCAGCGTCGACACCATGCGCGCCGACGTGGCCCTGGCCACCGCCCGCGCCGGAGCGAAGATCATCAACGACGTCTCCGGGGGGATGGCCGACGAGCGGATGATCCCCACCGTGGCGGGGCTGGACGTGGACTTCGTGTGCATGCACTGGCGCGGCTTCCTGGGCACCGGCGACACCAATGCCGACTATGACGACGTCGCCACTGAGGTGCTGACCGAGCTGGTCGAGCGCCTCGACGCCTGCCGGGCCGGGGGCATCGCCGCCGAGCGGCTGGTCACCGATGTCGGGCTGGGCTTCTCCAAGACCCACGAGCAGAACTGGGAGCTGCTGCGCCACCTGGACCGCGTCCAGGCGCTGGGCCATCGGCAGCTGGTGGGCGTGAGCCGCAAACGTTTCCTGGGAGACCTTCTCGGCCCCGACCATCCCGGCGGCGCCGATCCGCTGGCCCGCGACGCCGCAACCCAGGCCGTCACGGCGCTGTGCGCACAGCAGGGCATCTGGGCGGTACGCACCCATGAGGTGCGGGCCAATGCAGACATCTGCAGGGTCTTCTCCCGTCTTGGGGATGCCCCCGCCTGATCCCGACGGCCCAGTCCGTGCGGGGCCGCCCGGCAGGGCATCGGGCCCGGCTCGGGTATCCTTCGAGGTGTTCCACCAACCCATCTCGGGAGGCCGCATGCAAGACCTGGACTGGATCAGGGTCCAGGGTCTGGCCGCGTCCGGATTTCATGGCGTCCACGAGTCGGAGCGCCGCGACGGGCAGCTCTTCGTCGTCGACCTCGCGCTCGGGGTGGACGCCCTGGCCACCAGCGACGACCTGTCCGACACGGTCGACTACTCGGTGATCGCCACCGATGTCGTCGCGATCATCACCGGGGAACCGGTGGACCTGATCGAGACGCTCGCCGGGCGTATCGCCGACCGTTGTCTGGCCGAACCGTTGGTCCGCGCCGTGGAGGTCTGTGTCCACAAGCCGCAGGCACCCATGGGTCTCACCTTCACCGATGTCTCGGTGACCACCTCCAGGAGCAAAGCATGAGCAATCCCTTCGTCCCCGATGTCGACACCCTCGGCAACCTCAAGCCCATCGCGAAGGTCATCTTCAGCCTCGGGTCCAACCAGGGTGACAGCATCGAGCTGCTGCAGCATGCCGTCAATGCCCTGGTCGACACCCCCGAGCTGATCCCGGTGGAGCTGTCCAGCGTCTACATCACCAAGCCGGTGGGGCCGGTCACGAACCAGCCCGACTTCTTCAACCTGGTGCTTGAGGCCGAGACGGTCATCGAGCCCAGCATCCTGCTGGAGCGCGCCCACGCCATCGAGGACGCCCTGGGCCGGGTCCGCGACGAGGAGGGTGGCCCCCGCACCATCGACATCGACCTGGTGATGGTCGGCAAGCGCGCCAGCGACAAGCCGGAGCTGACGCTGCCGCACCCCCGCGCCCATGAGCGCGCCTTCGTGCTGGTGCCGTGGCTGGAGATCGACCCCAAGGCCGAGCTGGCGGGCCACGGGCCGGTCGCGGACCTGGTGGAGAAGCTGGACGTCTCCGGCGTCACCCGCAGTGACGAGGTCGTCGAGCTGCCGTGAGCATCCCAGAGCCTGGCGGAACGGGTGCGCCGGATCCCCGTGGGTCCGGTGTGCTCGGCCTGACCACCCGGCACCATATGGCCGTGGCCGGCTTGGGTGGCGCGGTCGTGGGCTGGTTCGTGGTGGGGACGCTGCTGGCCCTGGGGCGGTTCGTGCCCGTCACCCCGTGGAGCCTTCCGGTGATGCTGGCCGCAGTGGCGGGGATCGTGTGGGTTGCTGCCGGTGTGCTGCGCCGCAAGGTGGTGCAGGAGCGGGCCGATGTCTCGTCGGAGCTCGGCCTGTGGGCCTTGGTGGGCGGCAAGACGATGCTGCTGTCGGGCCTGGCCCTGGCCGGCGGGCACTTGGTCTACGTGCTGTCCTTCGCGGGCCAGTTCGACGCCCCGGCGCCGCGTGAGCGGGTGCTGCGTGGTCTCTTGACGCTGTTGGTGGCCCTGGTCTTCGCCCGGGCCGGGCGTCGTCTGGAGCGGGCCTGTCTGGTGCCGCCGCAGGAGCCGCCGGTGGCCGAGGACGAGCTGCCGGACGCGCAGCACCAGGGCTGAGCCGACACGACCAGGCCCCGATGTGGGCAATCGGGTGGCTCAGCACCTACACTCGCCGTGTGGCCACCCTCTCCAAGTCTTCCAAGACCCCCAGCCCCCGCCGTCCGACCTTCCTGGTCCTGTGCATCGGCACGGTTGCCGCGCTGGCGTGCGCCGTCGGGCCGCTGTGGATGGTGCGTCTGGGCGTGCTGATCGCGATCGCCATGGCCGCCATCTCGGTGGTGTCTGCCTGGCGCCAGATGGACCGCATGGTCACCGAGCACATGGCCCAGCTGCGTGAGCTGCGCGAACAGGCCCGCCAGGCCTCCAGCGCCCACCATCAGGAGATGATGGCCACCATCGAGCGCTTCACGGCGCGCTCGGCCTCCTACAAGGCGGAGATCGCCCGTCACCGTGCCGAGCTGGACGAGCTGCGCGCCGGCCTGGCCAGCGCCAACCTGGACGCGGAGGCCAAGCAGACCCGTATCTCGGCGCTGAACAAGATCGTCAGCGACCTGGAGAAGCAGCTGGAGCAGGCGGTCGACGAGGTGGAGCTGGCCCGCCAGGTGATGAGCCTGCCGCGACGCGGGGTCTCCGGGCGCCGCAGCACCCCGGACATCTCTGGCCTCCCGCTGGTCTATCCGACGCAGGAGCGTCGTCAGGCCTGAGCCACACCGCACACCGCGCTCGAGGCGCCATCCCCGCGGGGGTGGCGCCTTGAGTCGTTCCTGCAGGCTGCCCCACGAGTTCACCAGCGAGGGGGCAGGGGCTACTTGTCCAGGTCGCCGCTGGTCCAGCCCAGTGAGGCGATGGCAACGTCGGCCTCGTCGAGGGGGCATCCCTGCAGCGCCATCTGCAGGGCCTGCACATTCGCGAATCCGGGCGTGCGCATCTTGAGCCGCCAGGGCGTGCGTTCGGAACGCGAGACCAAGAACCATCCGGCCATTCCCCACGGGGCCTCGATTGCCAGGTATCCCTCGGAATCGGGCACCTTGATGTTCTTGGACAATTTCGTGTCGACGGGTCCGGTGACCGACTGCAGGTGGCGGGCACAGGCCTCGATGAGCACATGGCTGGTAATGACCTGGTCGGCCAGTGCCAGCAGCCGTGAAGCTGCATCGCCCTGTTCCCGAAGGATTTCGTGGGCGAGTAGTTCGTCCTGCAGCTGGGCGTGGGCGAGGTAGGGGGTCTGGATTCTGCAGTCGGTACGGACCCCGCTGGCCGCCGCGACGGGGCCGGACAGCGAATAGCCATTGATGGTGGCGCGGTCGAGGATTGCGATGCCTCGTCCGAGTGCGGAGTCCACCACGGCCCGGGCGAGTTCCCGGGCACATTCGCCCGCCTCGGCTGCCCATGGGACGAAGGCCTCCACCTGGCTGGAATCGAGGTCGGTGGACAGTCCGCCGAGCCGGTTGAGCATCGGGTGCACCCGGTTCCCGCTGACGGCCAGCATGAGCTCGCGCCCCTGCTCCCGCAGCTGCCGCACCCGACGGACCAGGGCCTCGTCCTGCAACCGGAAGCCGACGAAGGACAGGTGGGCCAGGTGGCTGGCGATCCGGGCCTGCTCCGAGAGCAGGGTGCGCAGCCAGGTGGCCCTCGGCGGCGGGACAAGTCCCATCAGCTGCTCGCAGACCAGGGCGGCGCCCAGTTCGCCGATGAAGGGCGCCTGCCAGTCGTGCCGGTCGGCCAGCACCAACACCTGGCGGTAGTCACGCACCTCGAAGAGTTTCTCGGCACTGCGATGGCTGAATCCGGGCTGGACGCGGGCCGACTCGATCCGGGGTGTGCCGGCATCGTCGTGGCACTGTGCCTGGATGAGCAACAGCCCGGTACGGCTGGGGTGTTCGGGGCCGAGGTCGAGGTGCATTCGAGGCCCGTCGGCCTGCGAATCGGCGCCCGGCAGCCACTGTGGCGAAGCAAGGGAGCCGATGCCCATCACGATCTGTTTCACCCGGCAATCCTAGCGAATGGGCATGCTGCCAGAACGTGCCCAATGAACGGCGGCGAAGGCACGCGCATCATCAAATCAATTGCAACTTTCATTTTCAGGGGCATGGGGGTTACTCTTTTTGGACGAGATCAATTGCTTGAAGCCCAGGAAAGGATTGCCAATGGCCCAGCGTGTGCACATCGTGCTCGAGGACGACATCGACGGCTCCGAGGCGGCAGAGACCGTTTCCTTTGCCCTGGACGGAGTCAGCTATGAAATCGACCTGAACGAGGCCAATGCGGCGAAGCTGCGCGACGAGTTCGCCGGCTGGGTCGGTCATGCACGTCGTACCGGTGGTCGCAAGGCGAGCGGCAAGCGCGCCAAAGGTCCGTCGGCCAATGACATCCGCGCCTGGGCGATGGAGGCGGGCCTGCAGGTGAGCAGCCGTGGCCGTGTCTCCGCCGAGATCCGTGAGGCCTACGAGAAGGCCCACGCCTGAGTGGTGGGGCCAGTCCGTTCGTCGGACCCCCGCCCGAGGGGCTGGAGCCCCATCGGTCCTCGTCGTCGGCGGGGCCGGGCAGTTGCCCGGCCCCGCCGACGCGTCTGTTCCCGTCCGGGTCATGCAAGAGGCGAAATGGTTGGCGCCGTCGGGAACAGGACGGGGCCTTGTGCGGTTACTAGACTTGACGCATCTGCGGCGCGACCGGACCCACCGGCAGGCGCTGCGCAACCCAGGCCTCTGGGCCTGCAGTGAGGAGTCCCATGTTTGAGCGCTTTACCGACCGGGCACGGCGCGTCGTCGTGCTCGCCCAGGACGAAGCCAAGATGTTGAACCACAATTACATCGGCACCGAGCACATCCTCCTGGGTCTGATCCATGAGGGTGAGGGCGTTGCCGCCAAGGCCCTGGAGCAGATGGGGATCTCGCTCGAGGCCGTGCGTTCCGAGGTCGAGGAGATCATCGGCCACGGCCAGACGGTGCCCACCGGGCACATCCCCTTCACGCCGCGTGCCAAGAAGGTGCTGGAGCTGAGCCTGCGCGAGGCCCTGCAGATGAACCATTCCTACATCGGCACCGAGCACATCCTGCTCGGGCTGGTGCGCGAGGGTGAGGGCGTCGCCGCCCAGGTGCTGATCAAGCTCGGCGCCGACCTCAACCGCGTCCGCAACACCGTGCTGCAGCTGCTGCAGGGTGGCCAGGGCAAGGAGGCCGCCACCGCTGGTGCCCCCGATGTAGGCCCGGCCCCCAGCTCGGCGACCGTCCTGGACCAGTTCGGCCGCAACCTGACGCTGGCCGCTCGCGAGAACAAGCTCGACCCGGTGATCGGGCGCGAGAAGGAGATCGAGCGGGTGATGGTGGTGCTGAGCCGCCGCACCAAGAACAACCCGGTGCTGATCGGAGAGCCCGGCGTCGGCAAGACGGCCGTCGTCGAGGGCCTGGCCCAGTCGATCGTGCGCGGTGACGTTCCCGAGACCCTGCGCGACAAGCAGATCTACACCCTCGATCTGGGCGCACTGGTGGCTGGTTCCCGCTACCGCGGTGACTTCGAGGAGCGCCTGAAGAAGGTGCTCAAGGAGATCAAGAACCGCGGCGACATCATGCTGTTCATCGACGAGATCCACACCCTGGTGGGTGCCGGTGCCGCCGAGGGCGCGATCGATGCCGCCAGCATCCTCAAGCCGATGCTGGCCCGCGGCGAGCTGCAGACCATCGGTGCCACCACGCTCGACGAGTACCGCAAGCACATCGAGAAGGATGCGGCGCTGGAGCGACGCTTCCAGCCGATCCAGGTGGCCGAACCGTCGATCGCCCTGGCCATCGACATCCTCAAGGGCCTGCGCGACAAGTACGAGGCACACCACCGCATCACCATCACCGACGAGGCCTTGGCGGCTGCGGCCAACATGGCCGACCGCTACATCCAGGACCGCTTCCTGCCCGACAAGGCGATCGACCTGATCGACGAGGCCGGTGCCCGGATGCGCATCCAGCGGATGACCGCCCCGCCGGACCTGCGCGAGTTCGACGAGAAGATCGCCGCCGTGCGCCTGGAGAAGGAGGCCGCCATCGACGGCCAGGACTTCGAGCGGGCTGCCTCGCTGCGTGACGACGAGAAGAACCTCCTGGCCCAGCGTGGCGAGAAGGAGGAGGAGTGGAAAAACAGCGATTCCGAGGCTCCCGCCGTCGTGGGGGAGGACGAGATCGCCGAGGTGCTCTCGGGTGCCACCGGAATCCCGGTCTTCAAGCTCACCGAGGAGGAGTCGAGCCGTCTGCTCAACATGGAGCAGGAGCTGGGCAAGCGATACATCGGCCAGCACGACGCGGTCAAGGCTCTCTCGCGCTCGATCCGCCGTACCCGTGCGGGGCTGAAGGATCCCAAGCGCCCCAGCGGTTCGTTCATCTTCGCCGGCCCTTCGGGCGTCGGCAAGACCGAGCTGACCAAGGCGCTGACCGAATTCCTCTTCGGTGATGAGGATGCCCTGATCACGCTCGACATGAGTGAGTACTCCGAGAAGCACACGGCCAGCCGCATGTTCGGCTCGCCTCCCGGCTATGTCGGCTACGAGGAGGGCGGCCAGCTCACCGAGAAGGTGCGTCGCAAGCCCTTCAGCGTGATCCTCTTCGACGAGATCGAGAAGGCCCACCCCGACATCTTCAACTCGCTGCTGCAGATCCTGGACGAGGGTCGCCTGACCGACGCCCAGGGCCGCGTGGTGGACTTCAAGAACACCGTCATCGTGATGACCACGAACCTTGGTTCGCGCGACATCTCGAAGTCGGTCAGCCTTGGCTTCAACCGCCAGGGCGACGAGGCCTCCAGCTACGAGAAGATGAAGGCGAAGGTCTCCGACGAGCTCAAGCAGCACTTCCGTCCCGAGTTCCTGAACCGTGTGGACGAGGTGGTGGTCTTCCACCAGCTCAACCAGGGCGACATCGAGAACATCGTGGACCTAATGGTGGCGCAGCTGGAGAGCCGTCTGAAGGACCGCGACATGGGCATCGAGCTCACCCCGGCGGCCAAGTCGCTGGTGGCCAAGCGTGGCTTCGACCCGTTGCTGGGAGCCCGTCCGCTGCGTCGTGCGATCCAGCGCGACATCGAGGACATCCTGGCCGAGAAGATGCTCTTCGGCGACCTGACCAGCGGTCAGATCGTGGTCGTCGACGTCGCGGAGGAGGGGGCGGAACTTCCCTTCACCTTCAAGGGCGTCCAGCGCACCGAGCTGCCCGACAGCCCGCCGGTCGAGTTCGCCGAGCAGCCCGCCTCGCCGGCGATCCCCGAGGCCGAGCAAGACACCGAGCAGCGCGCCCTGAGTGCCGAGGAGCAGGCACAGGTCGAGCAGCTGCACCAGCAGGAGCGTGACGAGCAGCACGGGGACCAGCAGGGCTGATCCCGACGGTCATCGCACGCCTCCGACGGGGGTGCACACCACCAGGTGTGCGCCCCCGTCGGCTTGTCGGACCGGCGTGTCAGGACGGTCCTGCGGCCGGCGCGGTTCCTTGTCCGGTGAGATTGTTGAACGGTCATGGGCCGCCGTTCGGGCTCCGGCGGTCCCCACCGGCCGGCTCCGACCGTTCCCACCCGAAGGTTTCCCCCACGTGTCCGAGATGTCCCCAGCGCGCGGCCGCACGGCACTGACCGTGCGTCTGCTCGGCCTCGGGTCCCTGGCCATGACCCTGTCCAACGAGACGCTGCCCTTCGTCCTGGAAGGAGTGCAGATCTCGCCGGCGACCTGGCCGGGCATGGTCGGCCTGCTCGCCGAGATCGAGCTCACCCGGCCGGTGGGGCAGCGGATCACGAAGTTCACCCTGGACGGCGTCCCGGTGGCCGGCGACCAGCAATTCGTCGTCGCGGTGAACAACTACCGCCGCAGTGGCGGTGGCAACTTCCCGCACATCGCCACGGTTGCGGTGGTGCACCAGCAGCAGCAGGAGATCCGCCAGCTGCTCATCGACTGGGCCCAACAACACCAGACGATCGGACGCCGACGCCTTCTTCGAGCCGAACTGGCAGCTGACGGTCGACGGCAGGCCCGCCGTCTGAGCCTGGCCGCTGCCCCGGCCCGCCGGATTGGTGGCAGGCTTCGACGAAGCGTCCTGCGGACCCACCGCGGGGCGCTGCGTCATTGTCGCGCGGTGGTGGTGCACACTGATGGTCCCGGCCGGTTTCGCCCAAGGAGCCCGCCCCCTCGAAGGAGTCGTCCATGGCCCGGTTCCGCCCGTCCGCCGCCCGCACGTGCGTCGCTGGCACGTCCGTCGCTGGTGTGGGGGGGGCCGCCCGTCTCGCTGCGGCGGCGGTCCTGTGCCTGGGCCTGGTCACCGGGGCCACCCCGGCAGCAGCCGCACCGGGTACGAGCGAGGACCCGCGCCAGGCGCGGGCCGAGGCCCGGATGGCCCAGCCCGTGCAGGTGCGGGCCCAGGCCACGGCCGACATGACCCCGGCCCAGGCGATCGTCACGATCAATGCCCACCGCTCCCGCCACGGCATCCAGCCGGTGACCCTCGACACCGCCTCCACCGCGGCGCTCAATGCCCACGCGAAATATGTGCAGCTGAACGTCGATGATGACGACTGGTACAGCCAGGAGCAGGGCATGCCGGGTTACACCGAGGCCGGAGCCGAGATCGCGCAGTATGCCGAGGTGCTGCCCTCGGTGACGCTGCGCGGGGCCGTGGCCCAAGCGCTGAGCGATCCCTACCTGCGTGAGAGCCTGCTGTTGGACCCGACCATGCAGACCATCGGCTTCGGCGGCTACTCCGAGGTGCGCACGATCGTCGGGCGCGCCTCCGGGCAGGCACCGACCGGCTATCCGCGCAGCCATCCGGCCGGTGCCAATGTCACCGAACTGCGCAACAGCGCCCCCTGGCTGGCGGGGGCCGGCTGCGGCGGCGCGGGCTTCCCGGTGACCGCGGCCTTCGACTACATGACCTACGGTGACCGGGTCGTCTCCTCCGGGAAGCTGCTGGCCGACGGTGTGCCCGTCGATGTCTGCCAGTTGCCCACCATGGCCCTGGGTGCGGCGCAGGTGGCGATGGTCCCGCAGCAGGCGCTACGGCCCGGCACCCACTACAGCGGCTCGATCACCGCCACCCTGGAGCGTCTCGATGGTGGCACGCAGAGCCTCACGCAGGCGGTGGACTTCAGCACCAGCTCGTCGGCCTCGAAGGTGACGGGGGACCAGACCGGCGACGGCTTCGCCGACGTGCTGGCCGTCAGGAACTCGGGCGAGCTGTACCTGTACAAGGGCCGCGGCAACGGCACCCTGGGCCACGGCTGGAAGGTGGGCCGCGGCTGGGACGCGATGAACTGGATCGCCGTGGCGGGCGACCTGAACGGTGACGGCCGCAGTGACCTGCTGGCCCGGCGCACCGACGGCACGCTGTGGCTCTACCAGTCCAGGGGGATGGGCACCTGGCAGGCGGGGCGCCAGGTCGGCCGGGGTTGGGGCGGACTGTCGGTGCTCACCGTAGTCGGTGATGTGGACGGCAATGGCCGCCCCGACCTGGTGGGCCGCACCGCGACGGGTGACCTGCTGCGCTATGAATTGGGCTCGACGATCAGAGCCCTGGGACGGCTCGGGCGGAACTGGAATGGCTTCACCCACCTCGCAGGTGTGGGATCCCTCAACGGTGATGCCAGTGCCGACATCCTCGCGATCCGCTCAGACGGCACCCTGTGGGCCTACTACACCAGCGCCGGCAAGATCACCTCCTACCGGCAGGCTGGGCGGGGCTGGAGTGGCTGGACCGGGCTCTTCGTCCCGGGTGATCTCAATGGTGACGGCCGGCTCGACATGATCGGTCGCAATCCGGCCGGCGAGCTGTACAGCTACCTCAACCGCGGCAGCTCCTTCTTCCCGGGCACCAGGGCCGGGTACGGCTGGCAGGACTTCCGCCTGCTGGCCTGAGCCCGGGCTGCCGACGTGCTGGCCTCAGGCGAACGCGGCCAGGGCGTCGATGGCCGCCTGCAGCGCACTGGCATGAGTGGCTGAGGCGACCTGTCCGCGGTGGGCGTCGACGACGCAGGCCTCCAGCGCCTCGCGCAGGTCGTAGAGGGCGCGGCGCCGTGCCGCGGCGGCCGACAGTCCGGTGCGGGGCGCGTCGAGGTCCATCAGCGGGTCGCCCCAGATGCCGTGGCCGTGGTCGAGCAGGGCCAGTCCTTCGCCGGTGTCCAGCAGGTCTGCCGGGTCGGTATTGGCCCAGCACCAGACTGCCTCGGTGACCTCGTCGAGGCAGTCGCCACGGTCGAGCACGAGCTGGTGCAGGTGCTCGACATCGACGTCGAGCTGCTGGCCGACCAGCTGGGCGTCGGCCAGCAGGTCCTCCACGATGCTGGTGAAGGCGTCCTGCCAGGAGCCCTGGGGGCTGGCACCGGCCCGGCCGAAGCCGTCGCCGGAGATCTGGTGCAGGGCGGCGAAGGTCTCGGCCAGGCGGGGATCGCCGGCGCCGAGACCGGCGGGGTGGCCCTCGACGTGGGACATGGCGAACCATTCGGCGTCGACCAGTTCGTGGGAGTCGTCGTGGTGGTGCATCTGGGGCGCGGTGATGCCGGTGTGCTCGGCGACCATGTGAAGTGCCTCGACCTCGGCGCCCAGCTGGTCGGTCTCGTGGCCCATCGACGGCAGGTGGGGTGGCGGTGCGATCTTGAGCACCACCTGGCGTCCGTCGCGCAGGGCGGTGCGCAGGACGAGGTTGCGCGAGGTGGTCGACAGGGCGTGCACGACGGGCTCCTCGCGCGGCGCCCGGGGGCCGTAGGCGTGCTCGAGCATGCGGCGCAGGGTGCGTGCGTCGAGGGGTCGGGCGGCCCAGGCGGCGCCCGGGTCGAGCTCGTCCATGGTCCTCCTCGGGTGCCGTGGCCGGGTGCGGCCGGTGCGTCCAGCCTAGCCCGCCGGTGGTGGTGGCCCGGGGTGTGCGCGGCCCACAGCATTCTCTTGGCCGCTGCTGCCTACAGTTCTGGGGTGACTGAACAGTGGCCGACAGCCGATTCCCAGCCTGTACGACGCCAGCGTCCCCAGCTCGAGGTGGTCACCTATTCCATCATCGCGGTGTGCATCGCGGTCTGGTTGGCGCAGCGGAGTGTCCCGGGTTTCACCGAGCTCGTGGCGCTGAGTCCTGCGCTGGGCGAGGTGGAGCCGTGGCGCTTCGTCACCTCGGCCTTTGCCCACTCCGAGTGGATCACGCACATCCTGTTCAACATGTTCGCCCTGTGGTCGGTGGGCCGGTGGATGGAGCTGGCACTGGGCCCCGCCCGGTTCGCGGCGCTCTACATGGTCAGCGCGCTGGGCGGTGGCGTTGGTTTCGTGTTGCTGGCCTTGCCGCCTACGGCCCAGAACCCCGCGGGGGTGGGTTGGTACAACGGCGTGGTGGGCGCCTCGGGCGCGGTCTTCGGGCTCTTCGGGGCGCTGTTGGTGATGTACCGCCATGTCGGGGCCTCGTCGCGCTCGATGTGGGGCGTGCTGCTGGTCAATGCGGTGATCTCGTTCACCATCCCGGGGATCGCCTGGCAGGCACACCTGGGCGGCTTCATCACGGGCCTGGTGACCGCGCAGCTGATGACCATGGCGGTGCAGCGCACTTGGAAGGGACTGCCGAATCGCACCTGGCAGTGGACCGGGGCGGTCGTCGTCGTGCTGGTGCTCGCGCTGGTGGTGCGCTATGTGACCGTCTGATCCAGACGTGCTTGGGGTTGCGGCGTCTTCGGGGCGAGGATCTGAAACTGGTGCGAGCCGGGACTACCTGACGCGATCCTGAACGAATGTCCCACAATAGTTATGACGGGCGTGCGAGATGGCAGGCTTCGGGGTGTCGGAAGGTCCGATGTCCCCCACACGGAAGCAGTCCCCCATGATCACCCTGCTCATCGTCCTGGCCACCCTCTGGATCACCGCCCTGGTCGTCATCACCCTTGCCGGCAACTCCACCAGCGCCATGGCCGACCGGGCCCTGTCCTCCGACGAAACCATCGTCGTCAGCCCTTCGCGCGAGCACTCCAGTCTGGCGGCCTGAACAGCCCAACACCGCCGCGCACCGGACCGCCGCGCACCGGCGCGGCACCCGCAATTCCAGCGGGGGCAGCACGATGGCGGGGTGACCCGTTCGACGTCTCCGCTCCCATCGGGACGCGCAATCCAGCGCTCAGCGCGCCACGGCACCCGCGGGCCAGTGGATGCCATTGCCGTTGAGCTGACGGTCGCGCACCGCCAGGCCCACCGCGGCCAGCAGCACCACCACGATCACCGCATAGGCGGCCATGCATCCCTTGGCGGCGCCATGGGAGGCGGTCACGCCGAAGTAGACGGCCGTGATCATGGCATTGCCGATCGCGGTCGCGGTGCGCTCGGCCGCCGACTTCACGCCGCCTGCCGTCCCGCCCGAGTGCACCGGGACGTCCTGCAGGCTCAAGGTCTGGTTGGCCGAGCCGACTGCACCCACGCCCAGGCCCGACAGGCCCAGTGTCAGCAGGAGCCACCAGAAGCTCACCTGCCAGGTGTCCACCGCCCACACCACGACGAGGCTGCCCAGCACGCCCAGCGTGCACAACAGCAGGCCACCGATGATGATCGGGCGCCCCATGCGCAATGCGTGACGCCCCGACCACATCGCCGACCAGGCCGAGGCCGCGGCATTGGGCAGGCCGATCAGGCCAGCGGCGAAGGCCGAGGCGTGCAACCCGTTCTGCAGGTACATGGCCACCGTGACGAAGATCGAGGTGGCGCCCAGGAACTGCACCGCCGAGGTGGCGGTGCCCATGGTGAAACTCGAGTGCCGAAAGAGCGCCAGGTCCACCATCGGGTCTCCGCCGCGCGCCTTGTGCCAGGTCTCCCAGCGCACCCACACCCACAACAGGCCCAGCGCTGCCGGCACCAGCGCCCAGACCAGCCCGCCGGACTTCAGCGTGAAGGGCAGCATCACGCCAAGGATCGCCAGAGTCAGCAGCAGGGCGCCCACGGGGTCCAGGTCGACGTGCGAGCGCGCTCCCTGCCGGCGCGCGCCGCCGTCGGCCGTCACCCGGCGTGCGGCGTGATGGGCACGTTCGGTCTCGAAAGGCAGCCAGCGCAGAGCCAGCAGGATCCCGGCCAGGCCCATCGGGACCATCAGCAGGAAGGACCAGCGCCAGCCGTCCTCGGCCCCGATGGTGCGGATGATGCTGCCGGCGAAGACCGGGCCGATGGCCACCGAGACCGAGACCACCATGCCGAGCAGGCTGAATGCCCGGGCCCGGCCCTGACCGCTGAAGTACTGCTGGATCATGCCCATCGTCTGCGGGTTGAACAGCCCCGCACCCAGGCCCTGCAGCAGCCGCGCCCCGTTCAGCATGAAGGAGTCCGTCGCCAGGCCACAGCCCAGCGATGCCAGCGTGAACAGTGCCAGTCCGGCGATGTGCAGGCTTCCCCGGCCGAAGACGTCACCCAGGCGCCCGGCCGGCACCAGGGCCACGCCGAAACTCAGGGCATAGCCCGACAGCACCCACTGCAGGTGGGAGGAGGAGGCTTCGAGGCCCACGCCGATGCTGGACAGGGCGACATTGATGGAGCTGATCTGGATCAGGCTCATCGCCACCGGCACCAGCAGCACCGCCAGGATCTTATAGCGGTGGAAGGTGCGATCGGTGTGCTCGACGGTGATCACGTTGCGGTCTGGGGTCACCAGCACGTTCTACGAGATTGCCGCCCGCCGGGCAAGCCGATGCCACTGGTTGTCCCCGCGGGGGTGACTGCTCACTAGTCTGGTCGTCATGCTGTTGGTCGCCTGGGGAGCCCTGGTGCTGGCCGCCGATTCGGTGCTCAATGGTTTCGACCTGTTGCCCGATGCCATCGGCTGGGGCCTGGTCACCGCGGGGCTCGTCGAGTCCCGGATGCCGGACGGCCCGCGCGTGCTCCTGCTGGCTGTCGCCGGGCTGGCCTGCTCCCTGCTCGACTTCGCCGTCTTCTTCAGCGAGAGCGCGCCACCATGGCTCGGCCCCGCGCTGCACGCGGCGGCAGGCCTGGCGTGGATGGCAGTCCTGTGGCTGCTGCTCGCACGCCTGGCCGACGGGCTGCACGCACAGCAGTCGTCGCGGGCCCATGGGGTGCGACGGCTGCTGGTGGTGCTGGAAGTCTTGCTGGCCCTGCAGGTGCTGTGGGGCCTGGCGCAGGCCCTGCCGGGAGTGGTCCAGTGGCCCGCCGTGGGCGTGCTGCTCGCCATGGCGGTCCTGCTGGCCCACCTGCCGCTGGTCAGGCTGGCTCAGCGGGCGGCTGCGATGGCGGCCTCGTAGTCCTTGAGGAAGGACTTGCACTGACTCCGGGGCACCAGCTTCATGCCCTTGTGGTTCGGGCTGCCATAGGTGCAGTTGACCACGCTCTCGGCCAGGCGCTCGCGGGGCGACTGCTTCCAACGGGCCAGGGAGCCGTTGTGGTAGTAGGAGTCCTTGACGTCGAAGTAGTTGCCCTTGGCATCGCCCAGGCCGACGTAGCCGTAGAGCTTGGCACGCCTGGCGGGGGTGGTGCGGTACTCGACGTGGTGGGTCAACTCGTGCAGCGTCGCCTTGCCCACCTGCTGGTTGGAGGTGCGCCTGGCGCTGTAGTTGACCACGATGGTCTTGCTGGCCAGTTTGGCGACGCCCGAGGTGCCGTAGGCCAGGCTCTGGGAGCAGACACGCCTGGTGGGCATCGTGGAGAAGTTGTAGCCGGCGACGGTGCGGGCCTGCACGATGGCGCACTTGGAGCTGGCGGCCTCTGCCTGCGTGGGGGCGGCGATGGCCAGGCCGGCGGTCAGCGAGAGGGCGGCGAGGGCGCGGAGGGCGGTGCTGTTCACGGTGGGGGATTCCTTGCGACGGGGGCCTTGGCAAATCCCCCGAGTCGCAGCTCCCCAGCTGCGGCCGCCACGAGGGCGACTCGGATGAGGTTAACCTTTCGTGGGCGTGTGCCCCGGCCGCCCCGCCAGCTACGATGCGGCATCGCAGTCCGGGGGGTGCCGGGACGGGCCCCACCGAACCTGGTGTGACAAGGCCCTGTGGAGATCCAGTGGTTTAACCGATTCAGTCGGCGGCGCTGGCCGGTCTTCAGAACCCCTTCAGCGCCAATCCAGCTGCCCACGGGTGTCCCGGCCAGGTGCGACGACCAGGTCGGCCAGCTGCTGGGGGCTGTGTCGTTGCCAGTGCAGCTCCTCCTGCTCGGCCCAGGTCTGCCACCACGGCGCATAGCCCTCACCATCGCGGTCCAGGGCCCGCCGGCGCCTGGTGGGCTCGTCCAGCTCCACCCACAGGGCCAGGTCTGCCAGCTCCCGCGAGGCAGGAGTGAGCGCTCCGCAGCCCTCCACGACCATCGGGCGGGCGGGGTCCAGCGCCACCCACTCCCCAGGCGCCTGGCGTTGCCAGTCCCATCGGCGGTAGCCCGGGTCCCGGGGGCGCAGGATCGTCTCGTGGACGGCGCGCGAGCCCGCCGCCAGGCCATGCCAGCCCGGGTAAGCGTCGTCGAGGCTCACCAGCTGCACCTGCTCGCCGCACAGCTCGCCCCAGGCCGCGCAGAGCCGACGGGCCAGCGTCGTCTTGCCCGAGCCGGAGCCACCGTCCACCAGGATCCGGCGCAGCGTGGCGGTCATGATGAGGGGGCGGTCATGAGAAGACCGTGCGCAGCGTTCCCATGTGGATCGCAGCCGCGACGGCGATGCCACCCACCAGCACCGCCAGCAGCAGGGCGACCGCATCCGGCCAGCCCACCCGCGAGGGCCTCGCCCAGGTGCGCTCCACAGCGCCGCCGAAGCCCTTGGCCTCCATCGCCGTCGCCAGCCGGCCCCCGCGGCGCAGGGCCAGCACCAACAGCGAGAAGCTCATCAGCACCCAGCGCCGCAGCCGCCCCGCATCGCCCAGACCGCGGGCCCGGCGGGCCTGGCCCAGCTGGCGCCAGTCCTCCTGGAAGAGCCCGAGCATCCGGAAGCCCGCCAGGCTGCCCAGCACGAAGCGCGAGGGCAGCCGCAGCACCTGGGCCAGCCCGTCGGCCATCCGGGTGGCGTCGATGCCCTGCAGGAGCACGATGGCGGGCATCGCCAGCGCGAAGACCCGAAGCGTCAGGGCCAGGGCCAGCATGGCCGAGCCGTCACTGACCTCCACCGGCCCCCACTGCCACCAGGTGCGGCCCGAGGGAGCGCCGTAGAGCAGCATGCTCACCGCCCCGAAGGGCGCCACCACCAGCAGCGGCAGCACCCGGCGCAGCAGGGTGCCCAGACCCACGCCAGCGGCCAGGAAGACCAGCACCTCGAACACCAGCGCCACCGAGGCACTCACCCAGTCGACGGTCAGGGCCAGCGGAAGGCTCAGCACGATCCCCGAGAGCACGCGGATGGCCGGGTTCACACGATCGAGTTGGGTGCGCCTCATCGGTCGGCCTCCGTCCCGATCGGCTCCAGGTGCAGGTGGTCCTGGCCCAGGGCGTCGATGAAGTCCCCGTCGTGGGTGATCGAGACCACGCTGCGGCCCTCGTCGACCATCTGGCGCACCAGCGAGACCATGTCGAGCCACGTGTTGCGGTCCTGGCCGAAGGTCGGCTCGTCGAGGAAGATCAGCTCGGGTCCGGTGGCCAGCACCGTCCCGACGCTCAGGCGTCGCTTCTCGCCGCCCGAGAGGGTGAACGGATTGGCCGTGGCAATCCGCTGCAGGTGCAGCATCTCCAGCAGGCGCTCCACCTGCTCGTCGATCCGTGCGGGCGTCCAGGACTGGTCCACCCGGGCCAGGGCGACCAGTCCGGCGGCCAGCTCCTCGCGCACGCTGGCAGCGACGAACTGGTGCTCGGGCTGCTGGAAGACGGTGCCGATCCTGGTCACCAGGTCGCGGGAGGCCCAGTTGGCCGGGTCGGCCGGGTCGAGCTGGCGTCGTCGCAGCCGGCCCCGGGTGATGGTCGGGGAGGGCCACAGCTGCTGGTCGGCCACCACCCGTCCGCCGAGTTTGGGCAGCAGCCCGGCCAGGGTGAGGGCCAGGGTCGACTTCCCGGCACCATTGGCGCCGGTCACCACGGTGGAGCGGCCGCGCGCGATCGCCAGCTCCAGATCCTGCTGCACCACGTGCTGGGGGGTGTGGCCGATGGACAGCTTCTCGGTGTGCAGGACCGGCTCGCGGCCGGTGGCAGACGGGGCCCCCTCGGTGCGCGCCGGGGTCCCGCCCAGGCCTGGTGGCAGTGCCGCGCCTGGCACCCACACCCCGGCGGCGAGCAGGGCATCGCGCTGTTCGGTGAAGACCCTCGCCGGAGGCCCGTCGGCCAGGACGCCCCCACCGGGGGCGAGCACCAGCACCCGGTCCACCAGCTCGGCCCACAGCTCCACGCGGTGCTCCACCACCACCAGGGTGGTCCCGCGCTCCCGGCACAGCCCGGCGACCACGTCGCGCACCTCCCGCGCCCCCTCGGGATCGAGGTTGGCGGTCGGTTCGTCAAGCAGCAGGGTGTTCGCCTGCATCGCCAGCGCGCCGGCGATCACCAGCCGCTGCTTCTGGCCTCCTGAGAGGGCCGAGGTGGGGCGGTCGAGCTGCACGTCCAGGCCGACCGCGTCCAGGCAGGCGCGCACCCTGGGCCAGATCTGGTCGCGCGGCAGACCCATGTTCTCGCAGCCGAAGGCTACGTCGTCGCCCACCCGCGCCAGCACCACCTGCGTGTCGGGGTCCTGCATCACCAGGCCCACCTGGCCGCGCCCTCGGGTGGGGTGGCGGCCGTCGACGAGCAGCCGGCCGGACTCCTCACCCTCCTCGGCGCCGCCGAGCACGCCCGCCATGGCATGCACCAGGGTGGACTTGCCCGCGCCGGAGGCGCCGAGCAGAAGCACCTTCTCACCGTCCTCGATGGTGAAGCTGGCGCCGTGCACCGCCCAGCCGGTGCGCCCGGCGTGGCGCCAGCCCCAGTCCTCGGCGACGATCATGGCGCGGTTGGGTTCATGAGGTGGCTGGTGCCGCGCTCAGCGGGACTCGCGCCCGGAGGCGAAGCGGTCCAGCGCACCGGCACTGGCCAGGGCACGGGTGAGCAGCCAGCCCAGCAGTCCGGCCAGGATGGCGCCCGAGACCAGCAGGCAGACCAGGTAGGTGCCGTTGAAGGCCAGCGACTTGGCATGGTTGCCCAGGATGAACTCGTTGACCCAGGCCGCGGCACCGGCACCGGCGCCGGCCAGCATGGCCACGCCCAGGTTCCAGCGACGGTAGGCGGCCAGGGCGAAGACGACCTCGGCCCCGAGTCCCTGCGCGAAGCCCGAGGCGACGGTCTCCCATCCCCAGATGGTGCCCAGTGCCATCGAGACGATCGCGGCCAGCAGCTCGACGAACAGGGCGGCGCCGGGCTTGCGGATCACCAGCGCCCCGAGCGGGCCACCCAGCAGCCAGACTCCGGCGAGCAGGCCGCCTAGGCCGGGGGTCAGCGCGTCGACCGACTCGAAGGCCGCATAACCGGGGCCGTTGTAGGCGAAGAAGACCAGGCCGATCGCCACGCCCAGCACGGCGGCCACGACGATGTCGACCACGCGCCAGCCCTTGGTCGACGCGGGGCGGGTGAGGTCTTCGGTGGTGTCCATGGTGTGCCTTCATCGTCGGGGGCACGGGTGGCAGCCGGATCTCGACTGCCTGCAAGAGGCCTCCCTGCGCCGGCATGACCCGGGTCAGGTTCGACGGTCGAGGGCGCGTGCCCTCCTCTCAGCCCGACGCTTCGGACTCCCGTGTGCGCCGCCCAAGCTACCAGCTGTCCTCACAGGCGCAGAAGTCCCGCGTCGCGGCGCACCAGCTCGTCGTCCAGCAGCCCGGACAGGCAGCGTTCGGCCTGGCTGCGGTCGGTCCACGCCTCCAGCGCCAGCTCGACGGGCACGCCGTCGGGGCTGTGCCGCACCAGGTCGAGGATCACGCCCCGGCACTGGCGGTCAGTGCCGTGCCAGGCCTGTGGCCTGCGGGGCGGTCCTTCATGGGCGGGGTACCCGGCGACCCGCCAGGCGCAGAGCTTCGAGACCGGGCAGTCCTCACACCGGGGGCTGCGCGCGGTGCAGACCAGCGCCCCCAGCTCCATCGAGGAGGCCGCCCAGAGGGCTGCAGTGGCCTCGTCCTCGGGCAGCCAGGCCTCGGCCTCGCGCCACTCCGCCACGGCGGGTGAGGCCGAGGGGAACTGCTGGCCGCCCTCGACGCGCGCGAGCAGGCGGCGGATGTTGGTGTCCAGGACGACGGCCCGCCCGCCATGGGCAAAGGACAGGATCGCGGCGGCGGTGTACTGCCCGACCCCGGGCAGGGCCCGCAATTCCTCCAGGGTGGTGGGCACCTGGCCCTGGTGTTCCTGGGCGATGGCGACGGCGGCGCGGTGCAGGCGCTGGGCGCGTCGCGGATATCCCAGCCGGCCCCAGGCCGCGACGGCCGCGCCCGGCTCCTCGGCGGCGAGGTCGTCGGGGGTGGGCCAGCGCTCCATCCACTCCTGCCAGGGGCCGAGCACCCGGGCCACGGGCGTCTGCTGGAGCATGAACTCGCTCACCATCACGCCCCATGGGGTGCTGCGGCGCCACGGGAGGTCACGCCGGTTCTGTTCGAACCACTGGTTGACCAGCCACACCACCCGCTGCCTGTCCATCGCGCCAGCCTAGTGGTCCCGCACGGGCTCGTTCGCCACGCGCAGGCCCGCCTCTTGGCAGGGCTGCTGGCCGTGGTCGCGGTTCGCTCCTACGATCAGCACATGAACTCGCTGATGCAGCCCTCCGACCCGGAGTCCAGGAACACCTACTGGCTGCGTCGCGGCATCGTCGCGCTCGCCGCCCTGGTCTCGGTCGCCCTGGTGTGGTGGGTGCTGTCGGGCCTGTTCGGCAACAACAAGTCCGACATCAGTGCGGTCCCGCAGAACCCTGCCTCGCTGGCCTCGGTGGGCGTGACGCCAAGCCCCAGCGCCACGCCCAGTGCCTCACCCAGCCCGAGCGCCTCGTCCACGCCCAGCGCCTCGGCCAGTCCGAGCAGCTCGGCGAGTGCCAGCGAGTCGCCCACGCCGACCCCCAATCCCACGCCCACGGGGCCGGTGCACTGCACGACCGAGGTGCTCTCGGTGACGGTCGAGGGCGACAAGCGCCCCACCGCGGGTGCCTCCACCGCCTTCCAGGTCCAGGTGGCCAATGGGGACTCCATGGCCTGCGTCCTCGACCTGGACGAGAGCCCGCTCGTGCTGGAGGTCACCTCCGGCCCAGACCGGATCTGGACCACGGCACACTGCGCCAAGTGGGCGCCCCGCGGCACCCAGACCATCCGTCCCGGCGAGCCGTGGAAGACCTCGGTGACCTGGCAGGGCAAGCGCTCCAAGGATGGGTGCGGCCTGCGCGAGGAGGCGCTGCGGCCGGGCACCTACCGTGCCGCCGCCACGCTGGACGGCGTCAGCTCCCGTGCCCTGGTGATGAACCTGCAGGCCTGATCCGGCGACGCCCCGCCCCACGGGGTCGGCGCAGGGGCACGGGCTCAGTCCAGGCGGTCGCCGTAGGCGGAGTCGGCCACCCGTCCCAAGCCCTCGCGCACCAGGCGGGCGCGGCCCTCACCGATGCCGTCGACCTCCATCAGGTCGCGGGTCTTGGCGCCGAAGAGTGCCTGCAAGCTGCCGAAGTGCTCCACCAGGCGGCGGCACAGGCTGGTGGGGATGCGTCCCAGCTGGGCGATCTGGCGGTGGCCGCGCGGGGTCAGGTGGGTCTCCAGGTGGTGATCCTCGCCGAAGCCCATGGTGCGTGCGACCGTCAGCGGTTCCAGCAGTTCGGTGGAGGTGAGCTCCTCCAGGGCAGCCAGCCGGAAGCTGGTGGACTCCTCGTCTTCGGGCCCGTAGTCCAGCTCGACGAGCGTGGCGAGGTCGTCGACACCGTGGGTGAGCTCGTGGAGCTGCATCTCGAGCAGCCGCCCGTCGACGCCCAGGGCCGCGACATAGGCGCGCAACTCCCGGTCCAGGCGGCGGATCATCTCGATGCGCTGCGCCACCAGGGCCACCTCCTTGACGCTGACCTGGTCGTGCACCTCCAGCGAGGTGAGCACGCGCGTGGTCTCCAGCAGCCGCTCCCGGTAGCGGGTGAGGGTGGCCAGGGCCTGGTTGGCACGCGAGAGGATCCGCTCGGAGGTCTCGATCGGGTCGCGCTGTCCGTCCAGGAAGAGGGTGATGGTCGACATCGAGGCCGAGACGGTCACCACCGGCAGTTCGGTCTGCTGGGCGATCCGGTCGGCCGTGCGGTGCCGGGTTCCGGTCTCGACGGTGGGGATGTCGCCGTCGGGGACGAAGTGGACACCCGCGGCGAGGATGCGCTCGAAGTCACTGGAGACGATGATGCCGCCGTCCATCTTGGCCAGCTCGCGCAGGGCGGTGGGGGTGAACTGCACGTCCAGGGCGAAGCCCCCGGTCGAGATCTTCTCCACCCGTCGGTTGCTGCCCAGCACCACCAGCGCGCCGGTGCGACCCTTCTGGATGCGCTCCAGTCCCTCGCGCAGGGGGGTGCCGGGGGCCAGGAGGGCCTGGAAACGGCGCTGTCGTGCCTGGTGCTCGGCGGGGGAAGGTGCGGCCATGCCCCGATCGTAGTGCGACCGGCGGCGTAGCTCGTCGCGCGCAGGGTGTCACGAGGCAAGGGTCGCCTTGCTTGCCATGGGCCACGACGAAGGGTAGTTATTAAGCAAGAGATTTTCCGTATCAACGAAGTGAGTGTGAGGCCAATGTTCTGCTACCAGTGCGAACAGACCGACCGGAGCGACAACCTGCTGCTGGGCTGCCACTCCCTCAAGGGCAATTGCGGCAAGGACGACCGCACTGCCACCCTCCAGGACATCCTGATCACCGTCTGCTACGGCATCGGCCAGTACGCAGCCCTGCTGCGCGAGAAGGGCGAGTCGGACCCCGCCCCCGCCCACCGGGCCTCCTACTGGGTCTTCACCACCCTCACCAACGTGAACTTCAATGCCACCAGCTTCCAGCGCATGATCGACCAGGCCCACGCCTACCAGCAGGAACTCAAGCAGCGTTACCTCGACCTGTGCGCCGAGCGTGGTGAGGAGCCGCAGCTGCCCTCGGGCGCCGCCGAGTTCGTGCCCGGCAAGGGATTCGCCGCCCTGCTGAAGCAGGCCCCGCTGGTTCGCGTCGACGCCAACATCGACGTCCTGGGCGCCGACGTGGTCGGGGTGCGCAACCTCAACCTGTACGGACTCAAGGGTCTGTGCGCCTATGCCCACCACGCCCACGTGCTCGGGCACCGCACCGACGAGACCGATGCCGGCATCGAGAAGGCGCTGGCCTTCCTCGGCGATCCAGCCACCGACCTCGACACCCTGCTCGGCCACGCGCTGAAACTCGGCACCTTGAACCTGAAGGTGATGGAGATGCTGGATGCTGCCAACACCGGCGTCTTCGGCACCCCGGTGCCCACCGAGGTCCCCGTCACCGCCATCGAGGGCAAGGCCATCCTGGTCTCGGGCCACGACCTGGGCGACCTGGTCGCCATCCTCGAAGCCACCAAGGACAACGGCATCAACGTGTGGACCCACGGCGAGATGCTGCCGGCCCACGGCTACCCGGGCCTGAAGAAGTACCCCCACCTGGTCGGCAACTACGGCTCGGCCTGGCAGAACCAGCACGAGGAGTTCGCGGCCTTCCCCGGCCCGATCGTGATGACCTCCAACTGCCTCATCGAGCCCCAGCCCACCTACCGCTCCCGCATCTTCACCATGGGCCCGGTCGGGTGGCCCGGCGTGCGCCACCTGGAGCACGAGGACCTCGCGCTGGTGGTCAAGGCCGCCCAGGCGCTGCCCGGCTTCAATGTCACCGATCCCCAGCGCACCGTCACCGTCGGCTTCGGGCACGGCTCGGTCCTCGACCACGCCGACGCGATCGTCGAGGCCGTCAAGACCGGCCAGATCAGCCGCTTCCTGGTGATCGGTGGCTGCGACGGCGCCAAGCCCGGTCGCAACTACTACACCGAGATCGCCGAGAAGTCGGGCGAGGACACCGTGCTGCTCACCATGGGCTGCAACAAGTACCGGGTCAACGGCCATGACTACGGCACCGTCGCGGGCCTGCCCCGGCTGCTCGACATCGGCCAGTGCAATGACTCCTTCACCGCGGTCAAGATCGCCCTGGCGCTGTCGGAGGCTTTCGACTGCGGCGTCAACGACCTGCCGTTGAGCATGTTCGTCAGCTGGTTCGAGCAGAAGGCCGCCGCCGTGCTGCTCACGCTGCTGAGCCTCGACATCAAGCACATCCGCCTCGGACCGACCCTGCCGGTCTTCCTCACCCCGGCCGTCGTCGACATCCTGGTCGACAAGTTCGACCTCAAGCCGCTGGGAGATCCCACCGAGGACCTCGCCCTGGCCATGGCGGGCGCATGAGCTGCCAGGTGAGGATGGTCACCACCGACGGTGACGTGCGCACGGTCCAGGCCCTGCAGGGCCAGTCCGTGGTGGAGGCGGCCAAGGATGCCGACATCATCCTGCCCTCGCTGTGTGGCAAGGGAACCTGCGGCACCTGCATCGCGCAGGTGAGTGCCGGCGACTACACGATGCGGCCCTTCGAGGCCGACGCCCTGGGTGCCAACGCGCCCGAAGCTTCCGCCCTGTTGTGCTGCGTCGAGCCCACCAGCGACCTGGACGTCAACCTGCCCTTCGACTCGGCCAAACTGATCGACCAGGCGCCGCTGGAGCGCACCGCCACGATCGCCTCGATCGAGCACCTCAGGCAGCACATCGTGAAACTCACGTTGCAGCTCGACGAGCACGAGGTGAATGGTTCGGCCGCCGAGTTCGAGGCCGGGCAGTACATGCAGCTGGTCGAACCGGACTCGGGCGTGCTGCGTGCCTACTCCATGTCGAACGTGCAGAACTGGGACGGGACGCTGGAATTCCTGATCCACATCCGCGAGCACGGCACCTTCTCCACCTTCCTCGACGAGCGCGCCGAGGTGGGCCAGAGGCTCACCGTGGTCGGTCCCCAGGGCACCTTTGCCCTGGAGGAGAACGGGATGCGGCCCCGCTGGTTCGTGGGTGGCGGCTGCGGCCTGGCGCCCCTGCTGAGCATGCTGCGCCGGATGGCGGAGTGGGGCGACCCGCAGGAGACCCGCCTGGTACTGGGCGTCAACACCGTCGACGACGTCTTCGGCGTGGCGGAGATCGGCGAGCTGCTCGACCAGATGCCCGAACTGAGGGTCACCCTGGCGATCTGGCATCCCGAGGGCGGACTGGAGGCCCCCGACGAACGCTTCGAGTGCGTCGCGGGCTCGGCCGTGGACGTCCTGGAGGCAGGGCTCGCGGAGGCCGGCTCCGATCCCGAGCTCGTGCCCGACATCTACGTCTGTGGCCCTCCCGGCATGGTCACTGCGCTGGAGGAGGCGACGGCCGCTGCCGGAGTGGCACCGGAGCTGGTGCACACGGAGCGGATCAGCCAGAACTGAGGCTTCCATCCGGCCCGGGCCGTTGGTGACAGACACCTGTGCTGGTGGCCCCGTAGCCCGGGGCCCCCAGCACTGGGGCACCGTCCGGGGCCCGCGAGCCCCACCCGCTCAGCCGCGTTCCCGCGGGGCTCGCTTCAGCCCAAGCACGCCGAGCGCCTCGGCCACCGACTCCACCTCGACGACCTTCAGCCCACCCAGGTTGGGCACCTTCTGCGTCGTGTCACGGCTGCGCGCGGGCACGATCGCCAGCTCGAAGCCAAGCCTTCCTGCCTCGGCCAGGCGACGTTCCAGCCCGGGGACCCGTCGCAGGTCTCCTGCCAGGCCCACCTCGCCGACGGCCAGCACCCGCTTGGGGAAGTTGACGCCCAGCTGGCCACTGGCCACCGCGACCGCGATCGCCAGGTCGGCGCACGGGTCGGCAACCTTTGCACCACCCACGGTGGAGACGTAGACATCCTTGGCGGCCAGGGTGATGCGCGCCTTGGTCTCCAGCACCGCCAGGATCATCGCGACCCGGCTGCCCTCCACCCCATTGGTGGTGCGCCGCGGGTTCTTCTCATTGGGTGAGGGGGCGACCAGGGCCTGCACCTCGGCCAGCAGGGGCCGTCGTCCCTGCATGGTCACCGTGACGCAGGTGCCGGGCACGGGCTGGTCCCGGTGCGTGGTGAACAGCCCCGACGGGTCGGTCACCTCGACGATGCCCTTCTCGCTCATCTCGAAGCAGCCCACCTCGTCGGAGGGGCCGAAGCGGTTCTTGACCGCGCGCACCATCCGGAAGCCGGAGTGGCGGTCGCCCTCGAAGTTGAGCACCACGTCCACCAGGTGCTCCATGGTGCGGGGCCCGGCAATGGTGCCGTCCTTGGTGACGTGGCCGACGATCACCACCGCCATGCCGCGGCGTTTGGCGACGCGCACCAGCGCCCCGGTCACCTCCCGCACCTGGGTCACCCCGCCCGGGGAGCCGTCGGCCTGGGCGGTGCCGACGGTCTGCACCGAGTCGAGCACCACCAGGTCGGGCTCCACTTCCTCGATGTGCCCCAGTACGGTGCCCAGGTCGGTCTCCGCGGCCAGGTAGAGCTCGTCGGCCAGCGCATTGGTGCGGCCTGCCCGCAGCCGCACCTGGGCCGCGGACTCCTCACCGGTGACATAGAGCGTCCGCCCGCCCCCGGAGGCCCACTTGGCCGCCACCTCCAGCAGCAGGGTCGACTTGCCCACGCCCGGCTCGCCGGCCAGCAGCACCACGACCCCGGGCACCAGGCCACCGCCGAGCACCCTGTCGAGCTCACCGATGCCGGTGAGCGTGCGCTGGGTGGTGTTGGTCGGCACCCTGCCGATCGGCATCGCCTTGGACACCGGCGTGCTGCTGGCCACCTCGGCCAGCTTCGGCGCGCCTCGCTCGGCCACTGAACCCCAGGCCTGGCACTCGCCACACTTGCCGACCCACCGGGCCGAGGTCCACCCGCACTCGGTGCACTGGTACGCGTCCTGCTTCTGCTTCGCCACGTCGACGACCCTAGGCGACGGCTCTGACAGTTCTCGTGCCCAACGCCCACGCACCCCCGGGCGGGTGCCTTGGAATGCAGCAACGGCGCGCCCCGAAGGGGACGCGCCGCCGTGGCTGCAGGTCGATCAGGGAGCGCAGGGCCTCAGATGCGCACGATCTCGCCCGAGGCGGTCTGGAAGGTGACCGCGTCGAGGCCAGGCATGCCGTTGGGGGCGGTGAAGTTCAGCTTCACGCCGTCGAATTCATCACCGAGCTCGACGCCCATCCAGTCCTCGACGCGCGGGCGGGAGCCGGCGATGTCGAAGCCGACGACGTCCACGTCGCCCTTGAGGGCGCTGGGACGGACGTCCTCCGGCGAGGTCCACTGCAGGAAGTAGGGAAGCTGCGGGTCGGCCATCAGGCCCTTGATGCCCACCTGCTTCCACTCCAGCAGGCGGCCGTCGGGGAAGTGGCGGGAGCCGTCGACGGCCGCGCGGCCCTCACGCTCCTCGTAGGGGGTGATGTCGTCAACCGACACCACCCAGCCGAGCCAGCCACCACCCAGTTCGGTACGGGCGCGCACGGCCTGCCCGAACAGGGCCTTGTCAGCGGCCGGATGCTCCAGCACCTCGACCAGTTCCAGGTAACGATCGTCGGCGAGCGGGAGGATGTGGTTGCGGGTGCCGAAGCGGGGGTGGAAGCCACCGTCCTTGAACTCGGCACCAAGAAGGTTGCCCAGACGCTCCGCCTCCGCCTTGAGGCCGTCGGGACCGGCTGCGAACACGAGATGGTCGACATGCATGGCCACATTCTTGCCGGTGACCTGTCGATAAGCGAAAACGGGGGTGGTGAAAGCTGTCTGACTAGGCGGTCGAATTCCCCACGGCGCCCTCTGTTGCCGCAGTGGTGGCCGGATGGTGTGCCAGCCCGGCCAGGTGCTCCTCGGCCAGGCGCACCAGTTCGTCATAGGCCGGCTGGCCCATGAGCTCGACCAGTTCGTCGCGGCTCGACTCGTAGACCGGGCTGGCCCCGACGTGGGCCACCGGGTTCGACGTGCAGTACCAGTCCAGGTCTGCGCCGCCCGAGCCCCAGCCCTCCCGGGTGTACTCGCCGATGGTGATCTCCAGCCAGGGCGTGCCGTCGGCCCTCTCCATGTGTCGGTAGGTGCGCCGGATCGGCAGTTGCCAGCAGACGTCCGGCTTGGTCTGCACCGGGCTGATCCCCTCGCGCAGGGCGAGGCCGTGCAGGGCGCATCCGGCTCCGCCGGGAAAACCCGGCCGGTTCTGGAAGATGCACACGCCGTCCACGACGCGGGTCTTGCGGGTCTGCTCCTGGTCCGCATCGGCCTCGGGGTCGGCCTCCTCATCCTCGGTGTCAGGGTCGGACTCCTCGTCCTCGGCCCAGCCGTGCTGGCCCTGCTCGTACTGCTGCCAGGTCTGGGGGGTCAGGCGTGCGACGTGTCCGGCGACGCGCTGCTCGTCGGCCGCTTCGCTGAAGTGCGCTCCCAGGACGCAGCAGCCGTCCTCGGGTCGGTTCGCGTCGATGCCGCGGCAGGCCTCGCCGAAGATGCAGCTCCAGCGGGAGGTGAGCCAGGTCAGGTCGCAGCGCAGCAGCTGGTCGTCGTCGGCGGGGTCCACGAACTCCACCCAGGTGCGGGGGAAGGGCTGCCTGATCTCGACGTCGACGGGATTCACGACCGGCACCCTACCGGGGCGGCTCCCGGCAGGCACTAGTTTGGAGGAATGGTCCCCACAGGCGAGAGCACCCAGCCCCTGCGCGGCGACGGCAGCGCTGATGCCGTCGCCCCCGTGCGACGCCCCCGCAGCCCGGCCCGCGTGGGACTGTCCTCCAGTTGCGTCTATCCGGAGTCGACGGCCGCCGCCTTCGAGCTGTCCGCCGAGCTGGGCTGGGACGGCGTCGAGGTGATGGTGGGCATCGACCCACTGGCGGCAGACATCGACAAGGTCGCCGAACTGCAGGACCGGCACCAGGTGGCGGTGCTGTCGATCCACGCCCCGACCCTGCTGGTCACCCAGGCCACCTGGGGCACCGACCCGTGGGAGAAGCTGGAGCGTTCCGCCGAGGCGGCCCAGCGCCTGGGGGCCGAGGTGGTCGTCGTGCATCCGCCCTTTCGCTGGCAGGGGCGCTATGCCCGCACCTTCGTCGACGGGATCCGCGAGCTGAACTCCCGCACCGGCGTCATCGTCGCCGTGGAGAACATGTACCCGTGGCGCACGCCCGGCACCCACTTCCAGGCCTATGTGCCCAGCTGGGACCCCACCGAGATGGGCTACGAGCACCTGACCCTCGACCTCTCGCACGCCTCCACCTCCCGAAAGCAGTCCTTGGACTATGTGGAGGAGTGGGGGCCCAGGCTTCGTCACGTGCACATCACCGACGGCAAGGGTTCGCCCAAGGACGAGCACCTCTTCCCTGGCGAGGGCGACCAGCGTGCCTTCGAGCTGCTGGACCGCCTCGCCGAGAGGGCCTTCGACGGCCACGTGGTGCTCGAGGTCAACACCCGCAAGGCCGGTTCGCGCGAGGTGCGCGCCCAGTGGCTGGCCGACTGCCTGGCCAAGTTGCGACACCACCTCGGCCAGGACCAGCCGGACGAGGTGGACGCAGACACCTTCGGGACGACGCGCGAGGGGGCCGCACGGTGAGCGGGCACGACCAGGTCAGCAGCCCCTTCGGACGCGCCAGCGAGTTCGTGGCGCGGCTCGGAAGCTCGGATCGTGCGCAGCGGGCGGTGACGGCGAGTCCGGCCGCGCGTGAGGTGGCCCGCCGTTTCATCGCGGCAGAGAACACCGGCGAGGCGGTGGAGACGGTGCGGCAGAACCACAGCAAGGGCCTGCGATCCACCTTGGAGCCCCTGCTTGCTCCGGCACGGGGAGTCGACGACGTCCGGGCGGCGGTGGGGGCGCACCGCGAGCTGGTCCAGGAGGTCTCGCGGGCGGGCCTGGCGTCCGTGGCGGAGGTGACGGTCAAGCCGAGCACGATCGGGCTGGGGCTGTCCGATGCCCGTCTGGCGCAGGCGGCCCTGGGTGAGATCTGCCTGGCGGCCCGCAATGCCGGCAGCCTGGTGAGCCTCGACCTGGAGGAGCCGTCGACCACCGACGAGACCTACGCCCTGTTCTCGCTGTGCCACCAGGACTTCCCCCAGCTGGGGGTGACGGTGCAGAGTCGTCAGCGGCGAAGCCTGGTGGACAGCCGCTGGCTGGCATCGATGCCGGCGCGGGTGCGGCTGTGCAAGGGCGGCTACTCGCAGCCGTGGGCGACGGGCCACATCACCGGCCAGGACGTGGACCAGAGCTTCATCGCCTGCCTGGAGGTGCTGATGGCCGGGCGTGGGCATCCGATGGTCGCGACCCATGATCCGCAGCTCGTGGAGGCCACCATCCAGATCGCAGGCCAGCACCAGCGAGCCGGGGACAGCTATGAATTCCAGATGTACCACGGGGTGCGGCCCTGGGAGCACCGCCGCCTGGTCGACACCGGCCACCAGGTGCGCGTCCACCTGCCCGTGGGCAGCGACTGGTACGCCTACCTGCTGCGACGGGTCACCGAGCGCCCGGCCAATGTCATGCCCCTGCTGCGGGCGCTGGTCACCAGGCGATGAGCGCGTCCCCGCCCGGCCGGTCCCGCCTGCGCCGGGTGATGCTGCTGGAGGTGGCCCTGCTGCTGGGGGTGAGCCTGGGCCGCTCGGCCATCTACTCGGTGCTGAGCATCATCGAGCGCACCACCCGTGCCGTGCCGCTGGACCAGCAGACCTCCTCGTTGAACCAGGCCGCCACGCCGGACCGGCCCTGGCTCAGTGCCCTGTACCAGCTGGTCGACGTGCTGCTGCTGCCCGTCCCGGCACTGCTGGCACTGCTCCTGTTGGCCACCGCCTGGCCTCCCCGCCACGGGGTGCTGGCCGCCACCGGGCTCGACCTGCGGCGGGTGCGGAGCGACCTGCTGTGGGGCCTGGGCATCTTCGTCGGCATCGGGGTCCCCGGGCTCGCGCTCTACCTGGGTTCCCGGGCGCTCGGGCTGAACACGACGGTCCAGGCCGCGGGGCTGGGAGAGCACTGGTGGGTGGTTCCGCTGCTGGTGGCCTCGGCCGCGGGCAATGCGGTGCTCGAGGAGGTCGTGATGGTCGGCTACCTGTTCGTCCGTGGTGCGCAGGCGCGAGTGTCGCCCCGGCTCGTCCTGGTCGGCTCTGCGGTGGTGCGCGGCAGCTACCACCTCTACCAGGGCTTCGGCGGCTTCGTCGGCAACCTCGTGATGGGGCTGCTCCTGGGGTGCTTCTTCCGGCGCACCGGGCGCCTGTGGCCGTTGGTGGTGGCCCACTTCCTGCTCGACGTCGCCAGTTTCGTCGGCTACGCCGCGCTGGCCGGGCGGGTCTCCTGGCTCTGAGGGCAACCAGCAGGCCCGACGCCACGTGGACCGGGCCGGACGAAGCCTGCCGGGCACCTAGTCTGGGTCCCATGCGCGTAGGAATCTTTGGAGCAACTGGTCAGGTCGGCGGCGTGATGATGACGCTGCTGGAGGAACGTGACTTCCCCGTCGACGAGCTGCGGCTGTTCGCCTCCGCACGCTCTGCTGGGAAGACGATCACCTTCAAGGGCCAGGAGATCACCGTCGAGGACACCGAGACCGCCGACTTCTCCGGTCTCGACATCGCCCTGTTCAGCAATGGCGGGTCGACGTCGAAGGTCGTGGCCCCCAAGGTGGCCGCCGCCGGCGCCATCGTCGTCGACAACTCCTCGGCCTGGCGGCTGGACCCCGAGGTGCCGCTGGTGGTCAGCGAGGTGAACCCGGACGACGCCAAGAACCCGCCCAAGGGCATCATCGCCAACCCCAACTGCACCACCATGGCGGCCATGCCCGTCATCAAGCCGCTGCACGACGCAGCAGGCCTGAAGCGCCTGGTGGTGGCCACCTACCAGGCCATCTCGGGTTCCGGCGGGGACGCGGTGCTCAATGCCGAACGCCAGTTCCGCGTCGGGGTGGAGTCCGGGAAGCTCGACGAGCTGCGCCTGGACGGGCAAGTGATCGACTTCGGTGACCCGGCCCCCTATGTGAAACCCATCGCCTACAACGTGCTGCCGATTGCCGGTGGTCTGGTCGACGACGGCAGCGGCGAGACCGACGAGGAGCAGAAGCTGCGCAATGAGTCGCGCAAGATCCTGCACCTGACCGAGCTGCGGGTGGCCGGAACCTGCGTGCGGGTGCCGGTGCTCAGCGGCCACTCCCTGGTGGTCCACGCCGAGTTCGAGCGCGACATCACTCCCGAGCAGGCCGCCGAGATCCTCGCGGGCGCTCCCGGTGTGGAGCTGATGGACGTCCCCACCCCGCAGGACGCGGCCGGCAAGGACCCGTCCTTCGTCGGGCGTATCCGCCGTGACCAGTCCGCCCCCGAGGGCAAGGGCCTGGTGCTCTTCCTCAGCAATGACAACCTGCGCAAGGGTGCCGCCCTCAACGCGGTGCAGGTGGCCGAGCTGGTTGCCAAGAACCTGAAGGGCTGAGCCGTGGTCATCGCACTGGTGGGCGTGGGAACGATGGGCGAGGCGGTCCTGTCCGGGCTGGCCCGCTGGGGCAAGCACGAGTTGCTGGTCGTGAACCGTCGTACCGAGCGGGACCGTGAGCTTGAGGGGCGCTACGAGGGTGTGCGTGCTGCCACTCTCGAGGAGGCCGCCGCGAGTGCCGACGTCCTGGTGGTGGCCGTCAAGCCGCGCGGCGTCCGTGAGGTGCTCGGCCAGGCAGCCGGGCACCTGAGGGAGCAGGCGGTGGTGGTGAGCCTGGCGGCGGGAATGCCCCTGGCCGTGATGGAGCGCCAGCTGCGCGAGGGCCAGCCACTGGTGCGCGTGATGCCCAACACCCCGTCGCTGGTGGGGCGCGGGGTCAGCGCCCTGAGCCCCTCGCAGTCCACCAGCGAGGAAGACCTGGAGCGGGTGCGCGAAGTGATGCAGGCCTGCGGTCACGTGGTGGTGGTGCCGGAGGACCAGCAGGACGTGGTCACGTCGATCTCCGGATCGGGCCCGGCCTACCTCTTCCACGTGGCCGACGCGATGGTGGAGGCAGCGGTGCAGATGGGGTTGTCCCGGCCGACCGCGACGGACCTGGTGGCGCACACCATCGACGGTGCCGGTGCCATGCTGCGGGAACCGGGCGCCCACCCGGCCAGTCTGCGCGAGGGCGTCACCTCGCCGGGCGGCACCACGGCGCAGGCACTTCGGGTGCTGGACCAGGACGGCGTGCGCTCCGCCTTCTCCCGGGCGATGCACGCCTGCCGTGACCGCTCCGCCGAGATGTCGCGCGAGGCGGGGCAGGCCTGAGGGGCAGCTGACGAGTCCTGGCACATCGCGCATGCTGGACGGGGGCCGGCGAACCCAGCGGGTTCGCCGGCCCCCGTCTGTTGCGCTGTTCTGCCGTGGCTGGGCCGTGACGCCCGGGCCGTCGGTCCTGGGTCAGCGGCTGAGGTCGTTGAACAGGTCGCGGCTGGTCAGGAAGAGCTCCGGATTGCGCGCGGCCACGTCGCCGAGGACGGCCTGCGGGTAGGCGTCGACGAGGCGGCTGATGGTGGTGAACAGCTTGTTCATGGTGTCTCCTGTGGAAGGGGTCGGACCTGATGACCGCAGGAATCCACGCTGACCGCCGGACCGTCACGGTGGTGACGGCTGCCCGGCCGAGCCTGCTGCACGGCACCCGGTGCCGGGCGGCGACCCGGGGCGTGTGCCCGGTGCAGCGCGTCCGGGCCGAGTTCTATTCCCACCGCGGCAGGGCACGTCCTCGAGTCACGCAATTTCCTTGGTCCACGCCGGGACGGTAAGGTTGGGGGGTCGCCCCCGTACCGACCGGGTCGCAGGGGGATGTCACTGTCTTGGCTGGAATCACCTCCAGTCCCGTTCGAGGAAAGGCTCCATCGTGGGTTCTGTCATCAAGAAGCGTCGCAAGCGCATGGCGAAGAAGAAGCACCGCAAGCTTCTGAAGAAGACGCGCATCCAGCGTCGTCGCGCGGGCAAGTAAGTCCCTTCACGGTCCGTGCTGCCTCGAGTGGCACGCCGTCCATACGACATGCGTCTGTGGCCCTACTCGGGCAGGCGTCGGTCCGCGGCCTCACCTGGGTCCGCGGACCGTGTCGTGCCCGGGCGTGCGCGATCGTTCGAGGATGGGCCGGCGTCTGCCGGCCCCGTCGAGGCGTGGGCGAGCGGCAGTGATGTCGTGCTCGTCACCCGCCAGGGTTGCCACCTGTGTGAACAGGCCGAACCGAGGGCCCGCTCTGTCTGCGAGGAGCTTGGCGCGAGCCTGGAGCTGGTTGACGTCGATGTCGATCCGGTGCTGCGGGAGCGCTTCACCCATCACGTCCCGGTGACCTTCGTCCATGGTCGGATGCTTGCCTACTGGGCCCTGGACGAGGGCCTGCTGCGACGCGCCCTGCGCGGTGAACCCGTGGAGCCGCCACCGCCGCTGTGACGTCCCGCCCGCCCACCCCCCGACCGACCCGTGGTCGAGTTCTTTGTGAGCCGGTGGCTGCGTGGTTACAGTCCAGACGTGCCGTTGGTTCCCTCACGGGTCCCAAGGGACGCGCCCGATCGAATCAGGCTTGCCGGTAGGCGGGCCAGGAGTGTGGATGACAAGCCCTGTCGAGTTGCAGATCCCGGAGGCGACGATTGCCCGTCTTCCGGACTACCGCCATGCGCTCGAGGGCCTGCAGCTGGCGGGCACCACCCATGTCAGCTCCAGTGACCTGGCCGAGCTCGCGGGGGTCCAGCCGGCCCTGCTGCGACGCGACCTGTCCTGGTTCGGCAGCTATGGAACGCGCGGGATCGGCTACGAGGTCTCGGTGCTGCTGCGCGAGATCGGTGAGATCCTGGGCGGCGGGAGCTCCTGGCCGGTCGTGATCGTCGGGGTCGGCAACCTCGGGACGGCACTGTCCACCCACCGCGAACTGCTCCAGCGTGACTTCTCGCTGGCGGCCCTGCTCGACGTCGACCCCGCCCTGGTGGGGACGATGGTGGGCGGCACCCTGGTGCAGCACGTCGACGAGCTCGACGAGGTGGTCGCCCAGACCTCGCCCCGCATCGCCATCATCACCACCCCGCCCGAGGCGGCCCAGTCGATGGTCGACCGGTTGGCTGCGGCGGGGCTGCGCAGCATCCTCAACTTCGCCTCGGGCGCGGTCAACGCACCGCCCGAGGTGACGGTGCGCACCGTCGACCTGTCCCGCGAGCTCAACATCCTTGCCTTCCACGAGACCCGCCGCACCATGCAGCGGGTCTCGAAAGTCCCCACCACCGCGCAGGAGCATGACCAGTGACCCTTCTGGCTGTCAGCATCAACCACCGCACGGCAGACCTCGATCTGCTGGCCCGGGCCTCCATGGATCGCCAGGCCAGCCGTGAGCTGTCGGACCGGTTGGTCCACGCGGCCCATGTCGACGAGGCGCTGGTGATCTCCACCTGCAACCGCACCGAGGTCTACGTCGACACCGAGCGTTTCCATGCCGGGCTGGAGGCGATCGCGGAACCCCTGGCCGCCCAGGCTGGCATCACGCGCGCCGAGCTCTCCGACGTCTGCCGTGTCTTCTACGACGAGGCGGCGGTCAAGCACTGCTTCTCGCTGGTGGCCGGCCTGGACTCGCTGGTGGTGGGTGAGAACCAGATCCTGGGGCAGGTGCGCGAGTCGCTGTCGGCGGCGCAGGAGGACCAGACCTCGGGGCCCGCGATCAACCAGCTCTTCCAGACGGCCCTGCGGGTCGGCAAGCGGGTGCAGTCCGAGACCTCGATCGGTGCCGCGGGCCGCTCGGTGCTGACCGCGGCCATGCAGCAGCTCGAGGGCGACTTCCAGGTCGAGGGTTCCCGGTGCCTGGTCGTGGGCGCAGGCGCGATGGCCGGTCTGGCCGCGCGCACGCTGGCCGCCCACGGAGCGGTCGTCGACTGCGCCAACCGCACCCTGGTCAAGGCAGAACGGCTGGCCGCCGAGGTGGGCGGAATCGCCATCGCGATGGAGGACCTCGACGCCGCAGTGGCGGAGCACGACGTGGTGGTCACCTGCACTGGTGCCGCCGGCAGCCTGGTGAGCGCCGAGAGCCTGGGGAACGGACCAGCACCCCAGGTCCTGATCGATCTCGCGATGCCGCCGGACGTAGACCCGGACGTGGTCACCCGCGGTGTGCACCTGGTGAACCTGGCCAGCATCAAGGAGGCCTCGCAGGGGGAGGACGAGCTCGACGTCGAGGCCGCCACCCGTCTGGTGGCCTCCGAGGTGACGGCATTCCTGGCCAAACAGCGGGCCCAGGCGGTGACACCGACGGTGGTGGCGTTGCGCCAGATGGCCAGCGGGGTGGTCGAGGCCGAGATGAGACGCCTGACCCGGCGGATGCCCGGTCTCGACGAGGCGGCGCAGGCCCAGGTGCACAATGCGCTCAACCGGGTGGCCGAGAAGTTGATCCATTCGCCCACCGTTCGGGTGCGCGAGTTCGCTGGCGGGGAGGCCCCGGTGGACTATGCCGCGGTGCTCCGCTCGCTGTTCGCCCTCGAGGGCAAGTCCGTGGCGCTGAGCGACCCGGACGACTGCCCGCCCGAGGCCCGTCGCGCCGTGACCGAACAGGTCCACGGCATCCTCCCTGCCGAGGGCTTCCTGGCCCCGGTCGTCGTGGAGGACTTCCAGGAAGGAGCTTCAGCATGATCAGGATCGGAGCAAGGCGGTCCCCGCTGGCTGTGGCGCAGGCCGAATGGGTGGCGGCCCGACTGCAAGAGCTCGGCCACGAGTGTGAGCTGACCGGCATCGACTCCCTGGGTGACATCGACCGTCGCCGGCTCAGCGAGATCGGCGGCACCGGGATCTTCGCGACGGCCGTGCGCGACCTGCTGCGGTCGGGCCAGATCGACGTCGCGGTGCACTCCCTGAAGGACCTGCCGGTCGCACCGGCCCCCCAGTTGGTGGTGGCAGGCATCCCGGAGCGTGAGGACGTGCGTGACGTCCTGGTGGGCCTGGACCTCGCGCAGTGGCGCGACGGCACCCGGGTGGGCACCGGCTCACCCCGTCGTGCGGTGCAGCTGGAGGCGCTGGCGCGCCGGAGCGGGGTGCGTATCGAGGTGGTGCCGATCCGCGGCAATGTCGACCGGCGCCTCGACCTGGTCCGCGTGGGCGAGGTGGATGCGACCGTCCTGGCGGCCGCTGGGCTGGTGCGCCTGGGCCGGCTCTCGCCGGAGGTGATCGGACAGGACGTCACCGCCACCGTCCAGAGACAGCTGGGCGGCCTGCCCGTGCGGGTGATGGGAACTGACGAGTTCCTGCCGGCCGCGGGGCAGGGCGCCCTGGCGGTGGAGTGCCATGAGGATGCTCCCGAGCACGTGCGGCGGGCGCTGGCCGAGATCGACCACCTTCCCACCCGGGCAGCGGTCGAGGCGGAGCGCGGCTTCCTGTCCCGTCTCGAGGCGGGATGCCTGGCTCCCGTCGGGGCACATGCGGTCGTCACGGGCGAGGATTTGACCCTGCGGGCAGTGGCCGGTGAAGAATCATCCCACGGGGCCCTTGTCAGGGCTCAACACAAGGGGCCGGCGGCCCGTGCGGTGGAGCTGGGCCAGACCCTCGCTGGAGAGGTGCTCGGTCAGTTGGACGCCACGCGTGCCAGGCCAGAGGCGGAGTGAACCAAGTGGACATCCAGAACGCGCCCCAGGCCGCTGGAGGACGTGGACGTGTGGTCTTCGTGGGCGCAGGCCCCGGCGATCCGAACCTGCTGACGCTGGCAGCCGTCCTCGCGCTCGAGGAGGCCGACGCGGTCTTCGTGGACTCCGAGGCCCTGCGCCAGGTGGTCCACCTCTCGCAGGTCAAGCTCTCGCCCAGCGCGGTCGTGCTGAACTTCGCACCCGCGGGCGAGGTGCCGGCCTCGCGCGATGCGCGGATCAAGGCGCTGGTCGAGGCGGCGGCCGGCGCGGCGCAGGTCGTCCACCTGGTGGCCGGTGATCCTTTCCTCGATGGGGGTATCGCCCGCGAGGCAGCGGCCTGCGCGCAGGCGGGGCTCGACATCGAGATCGTGCCGGGGGTCTCCGCGATGACGGCGGTGCCCGAATATGCCGGCGTGGCCCTGCACCAGGAGCGGGTGCAGCTGATCACACTGCCCGAGGCTGCCGACCAGGCCGGCCTGGAGAAGAACGGCACGTGGGCCGAGGACGGCAACCTCGTGGTCCATGCCCGGGCACAGCAGCTGGCCCTGGTCCACCAGCACGCCCTGCATTCGGGGCGGCGTGGCGACGAACAGGTCCTGCTCACCTTCTCCGGGGGCAGTACGTCCCAGCACTCGCGTCAGCTGAAGCTCTCCGAGCTGGTCAAGGCCTCACGCACCTTGGACCCGTCGGCCCAGGTGCACGTGATGATCGGGGCGGCCGTCGACGTCCAGGAGCGCGAGGAGCTGGACTGGTTCGAGCGCAAGCCCCTGTTCGGATGGCGTGTCCTGGTGCCCCGCACCAAGGACCAGTCGGGCGAGATGGTGGCGCGGCTGGAGATGTACGGCGCCCACGCCGACGAGGTCCCGACGATCTCGGTGGAGCCCCCACGCACACCGCAGCAGATGGACAAGGCGGTGCGTGGGCTGGTCGAGGGCTGTTACGAGTGGGTGGTCTTCACCTCCACGAATGCGGTGCGCGCCATCTGTGACCGGCTGGCCGACTACGGCCTGGACGCCCGCGCCTTCAGTGGCCTGCGGATTGCCGCGGTCGGCAATGCCACCGCCAAGGCCCTGCGGGGCTGGGGGATCGTGGCCGACCTCGTGCCGCACGGTGAGCATTCGGCTGCCGGCCTGGCCGCGGAGTTCCCGGCCTATGACGACCTCCTGGACCCGATCAACCGGGTGCTGCTGCCTCGTGCCGACATCGCGACGGAGGTGCTGGTCACCGGCCTCATCGAGCTCGGCTGGGAGGTCGACGATGTGACGGCCTACCGCACGGTGCGTGCCTCCCCTCCTCCGGCCGAGACGCGCGAGGCCATCAAGACGGGCAAGTTCGATGCCGCGGTCTTCACCTCCTCGTCGACGGTGCGCAACCTGGTGGGCATCGCCGGCAAACCGCACAACCACACGGTGATCGCAGCGATCGGACCCCGCACCGCGGAGACCTGCGCCGACCACGGCCTGCGGGTCGACGTCCAGGCCCCGACCCCCGGTGCGATCGAGCTGGTCGACGCCCTGGCCGACTTCGCGCAGCAGCGGCGCGCGGATCTGGTGGCCGAGGGACGTCCGGTCACCAAGCCGAGCGAGACCCGACGTCGCCGACGCACCGCCTGAACGAACTCCTGTGAGGCCGTCCCCATGCTGAGCGCGGGGACGGCCTTGTCATTCCGGGGGTCCACACGGGCGGCGTAGGGTGGGGGGATGACCAATCGTCCTCGTCGACTTCGTACCAACCCGGCCATGCGCGCCATGGTGAGCGAGACCAGCGTGGAGGCGCGGCACCTCATTCTGCCGGCCTTCGTCGCCGACGGGATCGACCAGGCGCGCTCGATCAGTTCCATGCCGGGGGTCCAGCAGCACACCCTCGACGGCATCCGCCGGGTGGCCGGTGAGTGTGCCGAGGCCGGCCTGGCCGGGATCATGCTCTTCGGCGTGCCGAAACCGGAGGACAAGGATGCGACCGGAACCCAGGCGCTGGCCCCCAAGGGGATTTTGAACCGCGCGATCACGGCAGTGCGCGAGGAAGTGGGCGACAGCCTGCTGGTCATGAGCGATGTCTGCCTCGACGAGTTCACCGACCACGGCCACTGTGGAGTGCTCAACCCCGACGGCGTGGTCAACAATGACGTGACGGTGCTGCTCTATGCCGAGATGGCGCGCATCCACGCCGAGTGCGGCGCCCACGTGGTGGCGCCCTCGGGGATGATGGACAACCAGGTCGCCGCGATCCGGGAGGCCCTGGACGATGCAGACCACACCGATGTCGCGATCATGGCCTATGGCGCCAAGTACGCGAGCGCCTTCTACGGCCCCTTCCGTGAGGCGGTTGACAGCTCCTTGCAGGGGGACCGCAAGACCTACCAGCAGGACCCGGCCAATGTCCGCGAGGCCCTGCGGGAGGTCTTCGCCGACATCGACCAGGGTGCTGACATCGTGATGGTGAAGCCGGCCCTGCCGTACCTGGACATCCTGCGCATGGTGCGCGACCAGGTGGACGTTCCCGTGGCCGCCTACAACGTCTCGGGGGAGTACTCGATGGTCGAGGCCGCCGCCGCCAACGGATGGCTGGACCGCGAGCGCACCATCGACGAGAGCCTGCTGGCGATCCGCCGTGCCGGTGCCGACATCACCCTGACCTACTGGGCCCTGGAGTGGGCCCAGCGGACGGCACGCTGACGAGCTCCGCCCCGGTGGACGGCCGATTTGACGAGCTGCCCCCGGGTCCGTAGTGTTCACCAGGCTGCAAAACGCGGTCGAAGCACCCAAGGGCAGCGGACCTGGCGAGGAATCGTCGGCTCTGGCGCGCCTTGGAACGCAAGGATCACGGATTTGACTCCGAGGTCACGAAGCAATAATGTTCTTCGAGTCGCGCAGCGGCCGGGAGCCCGGAAGGGTCTCCCGAACTGGATCTGACAAGCCGGTTTGACATCGGGGAGTTGATTGCAGTAAGTTTGGTCGAGTTGCCCCAAGCGGATGTCCTTCGGGATGGATGTGCGGGTCGCACCCGATTCTTGAGAACTCAA